>CANRMM010000005.1 GCA_947631745.1 uncultured Clostridia bacterium | reverse complement strand
CATTCTTGGGGGTAAGGGGGAACTATGCTTTTTTTATCTATTTTTGCTTCATTTTTTTACTTTTATTTTCAAATTAAATTTTTACATTCTGTAATACCAGTTTTTTTATTAGTTCTGGAACAT
The DNA here is from genome assembly GCA_947631745.1 of uncultured Clostridia bacterium. Taxonomy (GTDB): domain Bacteria; phylum Bacillota; class Clostridia; order TANB77; family CAG-508; genus CALXVA01. The sequence continues at coordinate 55,165 of CANRMM010000005.1, read as the reverse complement.
CATTTTTTTCAATGGAAACTTTCATTTTATGCTCGGATAAAGGAGTAGCAATTTCACCGACATAAAGTAAGAGCTTCTCTTAGATGCTCCACTTCAAAGATATAGCAATGATTTGAAAATTCTTTTTTTACATCTTCTAATTCACTTGTTTCTACAACAACACCATTTTTAATAATAGATACTTTATTACAAAAACTTTCAAGCTCTGATAAATTATGACTAGAAATAAGAATAGCCATATTTTCTTCATGAGCAAGTTTTAGAAGAAGTTCTCTCATAGACTTAATTCCTTCAGGATCTAATCCATTAGTAGGCTCATCTAAAATAAGTAAATTAGGCTTATGAAGAATAGCTTGTGCAACACCTAATCTTTGACGCATGCCTAAAGAATACTTAGAAACTTTATCATGGATGCGATTTTCTAGACCTACTAATTTTACTACCTCATCAATTCGAGATTTAGTAACATTTTTATATAAATTAGCAATCAATTTTAAATTATCATATCCAGATAAATACATATATAAATCAGGATTCTCTACAATAGCACCAACCTTTTTTATAGCCTTTTCAAAATTTTCCTTAATATCATAACCATTAATAATAACATTTCCACTAGAAATATGTTGTAATCCTAAAATAAGTTTAATAGTAGTTGTTTTACCAGCTCCATTAGGACCAATAAAACCAAGGATATCACCTTCGCAAACAGTTAAAGAAACATCCTTTAAAATTTCTTTCTTACCAATTTTTTTATGCAAATTTTTACAAACTAAAATTTCATTAGGCATTAGTAAAATCTCCTTTCTATTTTCTAAAAATATTGTAACATCAAAATTATTAAGATAAAAGGTTTAAAAAATTAAGAATTTATTAATTGTACTAAATATGGAAGTTGCATATTTAGACGTTTAATAGTATAATTTGTAAGGCATAAAATATATAGAAAGGCATAGAAAAATGAGAATTAGATTTAAACCATGGGCAAGACCAGAACTAGAAGCAAGCAAATTTTACATAGACACACCAGAAGAGAATAAAGGAAAATGGAAACAACAATTTCAAAATCAAAAACAACCACTTTATATAGAATTAGGATGTGGAAAAGGAGGCTTTATTTCTCAGATGGCTGTAAAACATCCAGAAATTAATTTTGTGGCAATAGATTTAGTAGATGCGATGCTAGGATTAGCAAAAAGAAAAATAGAAGAAAAGTATCAAAAAGAGAATAAGGAAATTACAAATATATACTTAACAAGATATGATATTGAAAGAATCACCAATATCTTTGATAAAGAGGATGAAATTGCAAGAATATATATTAATTTTTGTAATCCATGGCCAAGAGGAAAACATAAAAAGAAACGTTTAACTCATACAAGACAATTAGAAAAATATAAAGATTTTCTAAAAGATGATGCAGAAATTTATTTTAAAACAGATGATGATAATTTATTTAATGAAAGTTTAACATATTTTAAAGAAACAGGCTTTGAAATACAAAAAATAACTTATGATTTAGAAACAGAAGAAAATTTTTGGGAAAACATTGAAACAGAACATGAAAAAATGTTTAAAGAGCAAGGAATCAAAATAAAAGCATTGATAGCAAAAATTAATGAAGGAGGGAAAAATGCAACAAATTAACGAAACTATAGAATATTTAAAAAATATAAGTCATGAAAAAATAATTGATATCTTTATTGCAGTAGGAATTATAATATTTTTTTGTTTTTTTAGTTCGATTATTTCTTATTTAATCATAAAATTATTTATGCGAAAAGAAAAAAATAAAGAAATTATTAAATCAAATGCTTTTTATATGCCAATAAAAGTGTTATTTATTTTAATGGGATTACATCTTGGTGTGTATATTTTGGACTTACCACCAAACATTATGATAATATGGGAAAAAATAGTAAGAATTACTATAATTTGTATGATAGCTAAAGGAATAATAAATTTAGCAAATCCAAAGTCAGCACTTGTACAAAAATTGATGAAAAAAGATATGACAAACCAAGAAAAAACAATGCAAAGATTTGGTGGAAGAATTTTAAAATGGATTGTCTATATAATTGCAGGTGTTTTCATCTTAAAGGAATTTGATTATGATATTTCAGGATTAATGGCAGGACTAGGAATAGCAAGTGCAATAGTTGCTTTAGCAGCACAAGATATTGTAAAAAGCTTAATATCAGGAATGTCTATTATTACAGAAAAACCATTTTTGGTGGGAGACTGGATTGAAGTAGGAAATATTGCAGGAACTGTTATAGACATTTCAATTAGAACAACTAAAATAAAAACAAATGACAATACCATTGTATCAATAGAAAACGGAGTAATAACAAGTAGTTCCATTATAAATTGGGCAAGAATAGAAACCAGAAGATATGAATTTAATTTAAAATTACCTTTGGAAACAAACTCTGATATAATAGAAAATATTATAAGCAGAATTAGATTTACATTACAAAATATAGATACAGTTCAAACTGACACAATTAATGTATATTTTAATACAATTATGTCAGATGGAATTAATATTATTGGATATTTATATACATCTATTGTAGACTATGCAGAATATTTAGAGTTTAGACAGGAAGTAAACTCAGCCATTTTAAAAATCCTAGAATCTGAAAACATAAAATTAGCTTATCCAGGCGAAAATGTTCATATCATTCAATCAAACTAACATTTTTTGTTCATATTATGGACATAATTTAACAGTATAATAAATAATAATTGCGAAAAAATAGGAGGTCTTTCAAGAAATGAATGATATAACTGTATTAGTTGTAGATGATGAATCTAGAATGAGAAAACTAATTAAAGATTTTTTAATGCAAAAAGGATATAACATATTAGAAGCAGGAGATGGAGAAGAGGCATTAAAAATTTTTAGAGAATACCAAAATAAAATTAGTATTATTCTATTAGACGTTATGATGCCAAAATTAGATGGATGGTCTGTATTAAGACAAATAAGACAAACATCAAAAGTCCCTATAATTATGCTAACAGCAAGAGGAGAAGAACAGGACGAGCTATTTGGATTTGAACTAGGAGTAGATGAATATATTTCAAAACCTTTCAGTCCTAAAATTTTAGTAGCAAGAGTTGAAGCTATCTTAAAAAGAGTAAAAGGAGACGAAAAAGAAGTAAAAGATTATGGTGGACTCGTAATAGATGCAGAAGGAAGAACAGTAACAGTAGATGGCAAAACCATAGAGATGAGTTTAAGAGAATACGAATTATTAAAATACTTAGTAGATAATGAAAATATAGCATTATCAAGAGATAAAATACTAAATAATGTATGGAATTATGACTACTATGGAGACTCCAGAACAATAGACAGTCATATAAAAAAGATTAGACATAAGCTAGGGAAAAAAGGAAAATATATTCAAACAATGAGGGGAGTAGGCTACAAATTTGAAGTGAAATAATAAAGGGGAAATACATGGCAAAAATAAAGAAGAAACTAAAATCTGTTAGATTTAAATTATTTATGACAATGTGTATAGTTATTACATTTATTGTCCTATGTTTAATTATTGCAAATAGTGTTGTATTAGAAACATTTTATTTATATGCAAAGACAGGAACAGTAAGAAAAGTATATCAGCAAATAGAACAGTATTATCAAAGTGATGTATTAGATGCTACAAAAATGGAAAGAGATTTAAGAAGAATTGCATTTAATAATAATTTTGATATTTTCATTAAAGGAGAAAATGACGCATTTCTTTTTAGCACAGATAAAGACTTTTATGATACATTAGGTAGAATAAATGAAATGATGGAAGTACAAAACCAAGAAAGCCCAATATTATATAAAGATAGTAATATGACAATTAGAAAGATAAATGATACAGACAGTAACTTAAACTATATATTATTAAGAGGAATGTTATCTAATGGTTATATTGTATATATTAGAATTCCAGTTATGCCAATAGAGGAAAGTGTTAATATATCAAATAATGTATTACTATTTATTGGAGGAATAACAATTTTAATATCAGCATTTATTGCATCTTTTGTATCAAGAAAATTTTCAGAACCAATTTTACAGTTAAATGATATTACTAAAAAAATGGCAAAATTAGATTTTAGTAAAAAATACAGAACAACAGATACAGAAGATGAGATTAATGAACTAGGCTCTAATGTAAATACTATGTCAGATAAACTAGAAAATACAATAAAACAACTAAGAAAAAACAACAGTGAATTGGAGAAAGACATTGAAGAAAAATCAAAAATAGATGAAATGAGACGACAATTTATATCAGATGTATCACATGAATTAAAAACACCAATTGCACTAATTCAAGGATATGCAGAAGGGTTAGTTGAAAATGTAAATACAGATGAAGAATCAAGAAAATTTTATGCAGAGGTAATCCTAGATGAATCAAATAAAATGGACAAATTAGTAAAGCAATTACTAGAATTAATGAAGCTAGAATATGAAAAACGTGAATTTAATAATCAAAAATTCAACATAATAGAATTAATCAAAGAAGTCATCCGAAAATGCAATGTTATAATACAAGAACATGAAATAAAAATAAAATTTGATGATAGTAAACAAATTTATGTTAATGCAGACGATTTCTATATAGATCAAGTAATTACAAATTATTTTACAAATGCAATAAAACATTGTGAAGAGATAGAAGGAAAAAAAGAAATAGAAATAAACACAACTGAGGAAAATAATAAAGTAAAAATAGCCATTTTTAATACAGGGAAAAATATAGATGAAGAACAACTAGAAAGAATCTGGGGAAGATTTTATAAAATTGACAGCTCGAGAAATAGAGAAGATGGAGGAAGCGGAATAGGATTAGCATTAGTAAAAGCAATTATGAGTAATTATGATAATGGATATGGTGTAATAAATAAAGAAAATGGTGTAGAATTTTATATAGAATTACCAAAAGAATAAACAACAGATATACACAATTCAAGATAATTTAACCTTGTTGTATAGCAAAAAGAGTATCTTAAGAGAAAAATAAAATTAATGATTTAATTTTTCTATAAAAGATATTCTTTTTTTATAGAAAAATGTCGAAAAATGACGTACGTTTTTTCTTTACAAGCAATGAAAAAAGTAGTAAGATAAAAACATCTTAAAAATTGCAATTTTTAATTTCTAAAAAATTTAATTTCAAATAAGTTTTATCTAAAAAAATCCAAAACAAAAATAAAATTAAATAAGGCAGGTGCGTGATATATGTGCTAGGTTATAGAAAAAAGGACATTAATTTATTAGCAGCCTTTTTAACATTAATCATTATCATATTATTAGCATGCTTTTTTCCAAATTTATTTTTTGAAAGAGAGAAACAACATACTTGGTATGAAAATACAAGTAGTATTTCTGAAAGGGAAAAAAGACTAAAAAACAAAATATCCATTGAAAAAATAGAAGTTGCTAATAAAGAAAAAACAGTTACACAAAAGGAAGAAAAAGAGGAATTAAAAAATACAAAAGTAGAAATCAAAGATGAGAAAAACACTTCAAACGATGAATGCGTATGGAGAATAGAAATACCTACTTTACAATTAGAAGCACCAATATCAGAAGGAACTTCTCAAGAAGTATTAGCAGAAACCGTAGGACACTTTGAAGAAAGTAATTTGTGGGATGGGAATGTAGCTTTAGCAGCACATAATAGAGGATATCAATGTAATTTCTTTCAAAATATAAAAGAATTAAAAGAAGGAGATGAAATTATTTATAAAACAGATAAAGGTGAAAGAAAATACAAAGTAGTATTAAATAAAATTATTAAAGAGACAAATTGGAGCTATATAGAAAATACAGAAGATAATAGAATTACACTAATTACATGTGAAGCCGATAAAAGAGAATATAGGAGATGTATTCAAGGAATTGAAATTAAAACAGAAAAGGAGAAGAAAATATGAAAAATAAGACAAAATATTCAAAAATAATACATATAATAACAATATTAGTTATCATGATATCTTTTTTAGGAATATATCCTAAAAACATACAAGCTAGTTATTCCATTAACAAAGCTGACTTATATATGAAAGGTGAACTAGAAAATCAATATAGCTATAAGGGAGTACCAGTATTTGTAGAATTTACAGTATATAAGAAAAATGAAGTAGAATATCCAGCCTACTGCTTGAATAGAAACTTACCAGGAATTACGGATGAACGAGAATATACAGTAAATGTAGAAAAGGAGATAAACAATGTGAATGTTTGGAGAGCGATTATTAATGGATATCCATACAAAACGCCACAACAATTAGGATGTAATAGCGATATAGAAGCATATGCAGCGACGAAATTAGCAGTATATGATGCATTATATACATATGACTGGAGTGATTTTGAAAAAATAACAGAACAAGGAGAAAGAATATTAGAAGCAGCCAAAAAAATTGCCAATACTGCTAGAAGTAGCAAAGAAGTGAAAAAAATAGCTACAATAGGAATAAAAATAAAAGACGAAGAATGGAAAATAGATGAAAATGATTCAAATTATGTAAGCAAAACATATAAAGTAAGCACTACCGCAACTGCCCATAAATATAATGTAACAATTAGTGGAGAAGATAGCGAAGATATCATTATACAAGATACATCTGGAAAAACAAAAACAACATTTAATAAAACAGAAGATTTCAAATTATTAGTACCAATTTCTAGACTAGATAAAAATGGTAGCTTTAAAATAACGGTAACTGCAGATATGGAAACATATCCAATATTATATGGCAAATCACCAAGTTCAGATTTTCAAGATTATGCATTAACCGGAGAAAACTTAGAAACAGATTCAGTTACAATAACAGAAAAATTCTATAAAAATGAAACCAAAATAAAAATTATAAAAAAAGATGCAAAAACAGGAGAAACAATCCAAGGCGCAAAATTTAATATAAAAAATGAATTAGATGAAATAGTATATGCAGACCTTATAACAAATGAAGAAGGATATGCTATAATAGAAAATGTAACACCTGGAAAATATTATATTGAAGAAGTAAAAGCACCAGATGACTACGTACTTTATGATGGAATAATAGAAATAGAAGTAGGATTAAATGAAGTATACACGGTTAATGTTGAAAATCAGAGAGAAGAAGCAAAACACCTTCCACCTCCAAAAGGAGAGAAAGATATAGAAGTAGAAGTTGCACCAGAAGAAGAAAAAGAAACTCCACCAGAAATAGGAGAAAAAGAAGTAACAGTAACAAGTAAAGCTTTACCAAGAACTGGCTATTAAAATAGAACCTTCAGTAATAAAAAGTAAAATGAATAATAATTATAAAAAAGAAGAAAATAACAAAGATAATACTTGACAATCAAATAAACAGTAATATATTCTTATAATAGAAAATTATTATTGAAGGGAAACAAAAATGATTTATCAAATAATTGTATTAGCAATTTTAATTTTATTAAATGCATATTTTGCGGCATCAGAAATTGCTTTTATTTCATTAAATGATGCAAAAATTGCAAAGCAGGCTAAGGAAGGAAATAAGAAAGCTAAAAGTATTGAAAAAATGCTAAAAAATCCAAGTAAATTTTTAGCTACAATTCAAATTGGAATTACTTTAGCAGGATTTTTATCAAGTGCTTTTGCGTCAGACGCATTTGCAGACGATTTGGCACCAATATTAAATAGTTGGTTCCCAATAATCAGTCAAGATGTGTGGAAAGGAATTTCAATTATCATCATTACAATTATACTATCATTTTTTACACTTGTCTTAGGAGAACTTGTACCAAAAAGACTTGCTATGAAATACTATGAAAAAATAGCATATTCTACTATTGGAGTGATTCGAGGAATTTCCATAATTACATCTCCATTTGTAAAACTACTAACATCAACTACCAATATGATTTCAAAAATATTTGGAGTGGGGGAAAATGACGAAGAATCTATCACAGAAGAAGAAATAAAAATGATGATAGATGAAGGAGAAGAAAAAGGAACAATAGAGCAGGAAGAAAAGAAACTATTAAACAATGTATTCGAATTTAATGATATTGTTGTATCTGAAATTATGACTCCGAGAACTGATATTTATGCATTAGAAATGAATGAAGAATTAGAAGAAGCACTTGATAAAATTGATGAATATAAATACAGTAGAATACCAGTATATAATGAGACAATTGATGATATACGAGGCATTATCTTTATTAAAGATATTTTAAAAGCACTAAAAAGTAAGAAGAAAATAAAAATAAAAAATATCATGAGAGAAGCTTATTATATACCAGAATCAAAAGGAATAGATGAGCTATTTAGAGAAATGCAGACTAGTAAGCAATTAATGGCAATTGTTGTAGATGAACATGGAGGAACAGCAGGACTAATTACAATGGAAGATATCCTAGAAGAATTAGTAGGAAATATATTTGATGAATATGATGAAGAAGAAACTGAATATCAAATGATAGATGACAACACTTATATAATTAGTGGAAGTGCAACAATATATGATGTAAAAAAATTATTTGATGTGGAACTCCCAGAGGGCGAATATGAAACATTATCAGGGTATTTGCTAGAAAGACTAGGAAGAATTCCAGATGAAGATGAACATCCTATTATCGAAGATGAAAAATTAACATATAAAATTGAAGAATATGAAGATAAAAGGATAAAATATGTGAAAGTTTGCAAAAATGTATAGATAAACTTGATAAATTATATAAATAAAGATAAAATATTATAAGATTTAATCTTATAATATTTTTTTATTTGAAAGAGGAAAGATAAATATGAAGAAAAAAGTATTAATTATTATAACAATTGTTATTATTTTAATAATAGGAATAATAGCAACTTTAATAGCAATAGATGTTGCAGATAAAGCAAAATATGAGTATACAATAGAAAAGGTAACAGAAATTAATTACAATATTATTAATAAAGATGAACGTTATGGTGTTATAGATAGACAAGGAAATATTGTTGTAGAACCAATTTATGATATTATTCAAATACCAAATCCATCTAAACCAGTTTTTATTTGTATGTCTAATTATGACATACAAGAAAAAGAATATACAACTAACGTATTTAATGAAAAAGGGGAAGAAATTTTTCAAGGATATCAATATATACAAGCAATACCAAATGAAACAACTGAAGATGGCATACCATTTGAAAAAACAGTATTACAATATAAACGAAATGGTAAATATGGACTTTTAAATATTAATGGAACAGAAGTAACAGAAGCTAAATATGACCAGATTAATTCTATGACATATAAAGAGGGAATGTTGTTAGTATCACAAAATGAAAAATATGGTGTAATCAATATGAATGGAATTACGGTAATTGATATAGAATACGATAGTATCACAGCTGATAATTACTATAATGAAAATACAAAATATCAAACAGCAGGATTTATTGTAGGAAAACAACAAGAAGACAGTTATAAGTATGGATATATTAACTACAAAGGAAAGCAAATATTAGAAACAGAATATACAGAAATAGAAAGAGTAACAGGAATCAAAAATGACAAAGACATTTATTTAGTAGCATTAAAAAATGGACAAGCAGGATTGTTAAAGAATAAAGAAATAGTATTAAATTATGAATATGAGGACATTAGTTATAATGCATATAACAATATTTTCATCATACAAAGTGAAGGAAAACAAGGAATTTCTGATGAAAAAGGTAATATGATAATTACACCAGAATATGATAATATTCTAGTAAGTGGTATTTATATTAACGCAGAAAAAGATGGAGAAATTATGGTATTAGATATCGATGGAAATCCAGTACCAGAAACAGATATTTTGGCCAAAATTCCAACAGAAGATGAACAACACTTTATCATAACAGATAAAGATGGAATTTACAAAATTATAGACTTAGAAGGAAATATAGTTATAGATAAATCTTATTCTTACATCGAAGAAGTATATAACAACTATTATATTGTAGGAAGTAAAAATAAAAACGGAATCATTAATATAACTGGAAAATCAATGTTAGAACTAAAATACAATAGTATTTTTAAAATAGAAGGAACTGAGTTAGTAGAAGCAAATATATTAGAAACAAATACAATTGTATTATTAAATAAAAATATGGAAAAAATAGCAGAAATGAAAAATGCAGTTATGGAAGTAAAAGACAATTATGTGCACATATATAATGAAAAAGAAAATAAATATTTTGATTTTAAAGGAAACGAGGTAAGTTACCAAGAGCTATACCCAAATAATGAACTATACGCAACAAAGATAGATGACAATTGGGGATTTGCCGATAAAGACGGAAACATAAAAGTACAAACTAAATATGAAAAGGTAACAGAATTTAATGAATATGGATATGCGGGCATTAAAGAGGATGGAAAATGGGGAAGTATTGACATAAATGGAAATATAGTACAAGAACCAATTTACGAAATTAATTGGGAAAACCCTAAATTCATTGGAAAATACTATAAGGAAGTAGAATGGTATGGAGAGCTATACTATACAGATAAAATAAGTAATGAAAAAGACGAAGAAATATAGAGAAAGGATATAAAAAATGGAAAACCAGACATTAAAAAAATTATATGAAGAATATGGATTTTCAGAAAAAACAATAACATTAGTAAAAGAAGTAGAACAAGAAATAAAACCTATTATAAACAATATTGATGAAATAGCACAAATCAACTCTATAAAAGTGTTACAAGCTTTTCAACAAAATAATATATCTGATATGCATTTTAATAGTACAACAGGATATGGCTATGGCGATATTGGTAGAGATACAACAGAAAAAGTATTTGCTCAAATTTTTAAAGCAGAAGATAGTTTAGTAAGAGGACAATTTATTTCTGGTACTCATGCACTTACCGTAACCCTATTTGGATTATTAAGGCCAGGGGATACACTACTGAGCATTACAGGGAAACCTTATGACACTTTAGATGAAGTAATTGGAATCGTAGATAATCCAAGTTCTTTAAAATCATTTGGTGTAAAATTTGAACAAATTGATTTAAAAAATAATGATTTTGATTATGAAACAATTCAAGAAAAACTAAAGAATAAAAAAATTAAAGTAATTGAAATACAACGCTCAAAAGGATATAGTACAAGAAAAAGCATACTAATAGAACAAATAGAAAAGGTAATAAAATATATTAGAGAAGTAGATAAAGATGTAATAATTATGATTGACAATTGCTATTGCGAATTTGTAGGAACACAAGAGCCAATAGAAGTTGGAGCAGATATTGTGGTAGGATCATTAATAAAAAACTTAGGAGGAGGAATTGCTCCAAATGGAGCTTATGTAGCAGGAAGAAAAGACTTAATTACATTAGTTGCAGAAAGATTAACAGCACCAGGAGAAGGGAAGGAAGTTGGACCAAGCCTAGGAATTACAAAATCATTGTTACAAGGACTATTTATGGCACCAACTGTTGTAGCAAGCAGTTTAAAAACAGCAGTATTCGCAAGTAAATGTCTTGAAAAACTAGGATTTGATGTAGAACCAAAATGGAATATGCCAAGAGCAGATATTGTTCAAACAATCAATTTTAATGATAAAGAAAAACTAATTAAATATTGTCAAGGAATTCAAATGGGTTCACCTATAGATTCAAATTCAATACCAGAACCATGGGACATGCCAGGATATACAGACCAAGTAATTATGGCAGCAGGAGCATTTACACAAGGTTCATCAATAGAGCTTTCATGTGACGGACCAATTAGACCACCATATACAGCATTTATGCAAGGCGGGCTAACATATGAATATGGAAAATTAGGAGTTATGAAAGCAATTGAAAATATAATATAAAATAATTTTAACGAGGAAAATGATGAAAGTTATTATAATAGGAGCTGGACCAGCAGGAATGCTATCAGCTATTGCATCAGCACAATATGATAATGATATTACGATTTTAGAAAAAATGGAAAAGCCAGCACAAAAATTACTTATAACTGGCAAAGGAAGATGCAATATAACAAGCAGTTTACCAATAGAAGATTTTATAAAAAACATACCAGGAAATGGCATGTTTTTATATAGTGCATTTCATAATTTTAATAACGAACAAATATTAGAAATTTTAAAGCAAGAAGGAGTAGAAACCAAAGTAGAAAGAGGAAATAGAATTTTTCCTATATCAGATAAAGCTAAAGACGTTCAAGAAGCTTTATTACACAGACTAAAAAAATTAAATGTTAAAATACAAACAAATGCAAGAGTAGAAAAAATTTTAACGAAAGAAAATAAAGTCATAGGAGCTATTTATAACGAAAATGGAAAAGAAAAAAAGCTTTATGCAGATAAAGTAATACTTGCAACAGGTGGAAAAAGCTATCCGGGAACAGGTTCTACAGGAGATGGATACAAATTAGCAGAAGAACTAGGTCATACAATAACAACATTAAAACCATCACTAGTACCATTAGTGGCAAGTCAAAAAGATAAAATAATCTGCAAAAAAATGCAAGGATTAAGTTTAAAAAATGTAGGAATAAAAATAAAAGATATTCAAACAAATAAAAACATATATGAAGATTTTGGAGAAATGTTATTTACACATTTTGGAGTATCAGGACCAACAATTTTAAGCGGTTCAGCGCATTTACTAAGATATAAAAATATAGAAGAAAAATTAGAAAATAATCAAATAGTATTAAGCATTGATTTAAAACCAGCTTTATCAGAAGAAAAATTAGATGGCAGAATCTTAAGAGATTTTAATGAAGAAAAAAATAAATCATTTAAAAATAGTTTAGACAAATTGCTTCCAAAGAAAATGATAGAAGTTATTGTAGAACTATCAAAAATCAATCCAGATAAAAAGGTAAATGAAATTACCAAAAAAGAAAGAGAAAATTTAGTAAAACTATTAAAAAATTTAAAAGTAGAAATAAAAGATTTTGGAACAATAGAAGAAGCAATTATCACAGCTGGCGGAGTATCAATAAAAGAGATTAATCCAAAAACAATGGAATCAAAACTAGTAAAAGGGTTATTTTTCGCAGGTGAAATAATAGATGTAGATGCATATACAGGAGGATTCAATTTGCAAATTGCATATTCAACAGGTTACACGGCAGGATTGCAAGATGAATAAAAGAAAGGAGAAAGCAAGTCTTTTGACTTACTTGAAACCAAAATGGAAAATTTTAAAACAATAGCAAAAGATAGTACTGGTCAAATTGAAGAAAAAAGATCAAAATTTATTGCAAATATATTTTACATAGAAAATATAGAAGAAGTAGAAAACAAATTAAAAGAAATACGAAAAAAATATTTTGATGCAAGACACCATTGTTATGCTTATCGTTTAAAAAAAGATAACGAAATAAAAGAAAAGTCAAGTGATGATGGAGAACCAAGTGGAACAGCAGGAGCACCTATGATGAATATATTAAAAAAGAATGAGCTAATTAACATTCTTGTTGTTGTAACTCGTTATTTTGGAGGAACTTTACTAGGAACCGGAGGTTTAGTTCGTGCTTATTCAGATGCTACATTAAAAGCTCTAGAAAATACAAAAATTGTATTACAAGAAATAGGAGAAAAAGTAGAAATTACAATAGACTATAAAGAATTGGAAAAATTAAAATATTATTGTATAAAAAACAACATTGAAATAGAAAATATAAAATATGAAAAAGAAATAAAATGTATATTAAAATTAAATGAAGAGGAAAAGAAAAAAATAGTAGATAAACAAAAAGAAATAAATATATTAAACTTCGCTGTCCTAAACAAATGCTATATTAGGAAAAATATAGAAAATTAAAATTACTGGAAAAATTTGAAAAAAATTCCAGAAAACTATTGCAAAAAAATGGAAATAAATGTATAATCATAACTGTAAAAATTTTACAGAAAAATGAGTTAGGGGGAAAGCGAAAGTGAATGAAAAAATACGAGTTTTAGTAGCAGATGACAACCCAGAATTTGCAGGAACATTAATGAGTTATCTAGAAAAAGAAAATGATATGGAGGTAGTTTCTGTCGCAAAAGATGGAACGGAAGCGTACGAAAAAATAATTGCTACAAAACCAGACGTCGTTTTATTAGACATCATTATGCCACATCTAGACGGATTAGGAGTTCTAGAAAAACTAAATGAATCAGACCTAGAAAAGAAACCAATGTGTATTATTTTATCAGCAGTAGGTCAAGATAAAATTACACAAAAAGCAATCTCATTAGGAGCACAATATTACATTGTAAAACCATTTGATATCAATGTACTAATTAGAAGAATGAAAGAAATAAAATATTTCCAACCAACGCAATATAAAACAAGTTTTATCGGAAAAGAAATCAAAGCACAATATATAGACATATCCCCAGAAAATAAAAAGAACGAAGAAAATATTGAAGCACTTGTCACAAACATTATCCATGAAGTAGGAGTACCAGCTCATATTAAAGGATATCAATATTTAAGAGAAGCAATTATAATGGTAGTAAATAATATAGAAGTAATAAATCAAATTACAAAACAATTATATCCAGACATTGCACAAAAATATGGAACAACTCCATCCAGAGTAGAAAGAGCAATACGCCATGCTATTGAAGTTGCATGGGGAAGAGGCCAAACGGAAACGGTAGAAAGCATATTTGGCTACACCGTATCAGCAGCAAAAGGAAAACCTACAAACAGCGAATTTATTGCTATGATAGCAGATAAACTAAGACTAGAACTTAAAACTGCATAAGCTAAGTAAATACAAAAAGAAATAAACCTTTAATATTTATAGGTTGACATTTTAAATTTGTCACATAGGAAATATTAAAGGTTTTTTATTATAAAAAAATGGTTTATTGTAAAAGTACAAATAGTTGTGCTATAATATGAAAAAAATAAGAGGAACTATTAAAACAAAAATGGAAACAATAATAGATGAATTATTAAAAAAAGCAGATATAAAATATAAACAATTTCACAGTAGCTTATGCCCAAACACCAATAATATAATAGGTGTTAGAATTCCAATACTGCGAGAAATGGCAAAAAAAATTGCAAAAGAAAAACCACAAGAATTTTTAAAACAAATTGATACAAAATATTATGAAACAGTTATGTTATATGGAATGGTAATAGGCTATATGAAATCAGATATAGAAACCAGAGAAAGGTATTTAGATATATTCGTACCTGAAATTAATAATTGGGCTGTATGTGATTGCTGTGCGTCTACATATAAATTTACAAACAAAAATCTAAAAGAAATGTTTCAATATCTCCAAAAATATATTAGATCAAATCAAGAATTTGAAATTCGTTTTGCTGTTATTATGCTAATGTATTATTACATAACAGACGAATATATTGACGAAGTATTAGATATATTAAACAACGTAAAGCATGAAGGATATTATGTGAAAATGGGAGTAGCTTGGGCAATTTCAATGATATTTATAAAATATGAAGACAAAACAACAAAGTTTTTGAACAACAATCAATTAGATAAATTTACATATAATAAATCCATACAAAAAATAATCGAATCTAATAGAATATCAAAAGACAAAAAAGAAAAATTAAAACAAATGAAAAAATAAATAAAAATGATATTACAGGAGTATATATGGAAGAAGTAGAAAGATACAATCCAAACATAAAAGAAGGATTGACTCAAGAACAAATAAAAAAAAGAAAAGAACAAAATCTAATAAATAAAGATACAACTGTTCCAACTAAAAGTATAAAATCAATCATTATAACTAATTTTTTTACATTATTTAATTTTATAAATGTATGCTTAGCCTTAGCAGTTTTTGCAGTAGGCGAGTATAGAAATATGCTATTTATCATACTAGTTATGATTAATACAGCAATTAGCACTTTTCAAGAAATACACTCAAAACGTATTATTGACAAATTATCTCTTCTCTCAAGCACGAAAGTTCAAGCAATTCGAAATTCAAAAAAAGAAGAAATTAGTATAAACGATATTGTATTAGATGATATATTAGAATTTAAAACAGGAAATCAAATTATTACAGACTGTATTTTGCAAGAAGGCGAAGTAGAAGTAAATGAATCATTTATTACAGGAGAAGCAGATCCAATTATCAAAAAAAAGGGAGATATGATTTTCTCAGGAAGTTATGTAATTAGTGGAAAATGTATTGCTAAAGTAGAGCATATAGGAGAAGATAATTTTACTTCAAAAATTTCAAAAGAAACAAGGTATATCAAAAAAGTAAAATCTGAAATAATGACTTCACTAAATAAAATAATTGGAACAATTTCTATTGCAATTGTCCCAGTAGGAGCACTTTTATTTTGGAATCAGTTTACTTTAGCAGAAGGAAGTTTAAGTGAAGCAGTAGTTCATACAGTAGCTGCTATTATTGGAATGATTCCTGAAGGACTTGTTCTATTAACAAGTACAGTACTAGCAGTTAGTGTAATTCGATTATCAAAAAGCAGAGTGTTAGTACAAGAATTATTCTGTATAGAAACTTTAGCAAGAGTGGATACATTATGCTTAGATAAAACAGGAACAATTACAGAAGGAAAAATGGAAGTAAATAAAATTATTCCAATTAATATACCAGAAAAAGAAATGAAAGATATCTTATGGCAAATAGGAAAAGCTTCAGAAGATACAAACTTTACAATTGAAGCAATTAGAGAAGAATTTGGAGTAGAAAAAAAGCTCAAAAAATGGAATCCAATTACTAAAGTCGCTTTTTCTTCAGAAAAAAAATGGTCAGGAATTCACTTTGAAGAAAAAGGAAGTTATATTATAGGTGCACCAGAATTTATTTTAAAAGAAAGAATAACAGAAATAGATAAACAAATAAAACAAGAAGCAGATGATTATAGAATTATTTTACTAGCACATTCAGACCAAGAATTTAAAAATAATAAAGAATTACCTGACAATATAGAAATATTAGGATTAATTTGTATTACAGATAAAATAAGAGAAAATGCAAAAGAAACCTTAAAATATTTTAAAGAGCAGGGAGTAGACATTCGTATTATTTCAGGGGACAATCCAGTTACTGTTTCTAAAATAGCAAAGCGAGCAGGGGTAGAAGAATATGAAAAATACATAGACTGTACAGAATTGAAAGATGAAGAAGATATAAAAAAGGCTAGCAAAAAATATAAAGTATTTGGTAGAGTATCACCAATACAAAAAAAACAATTAGTAAAAGCATTAAAAGAAGATGGACATACTGTAGCAATGACAGGAGATGGAGTAAACGATATTATTGCCTTAAAAGAAGCAGATTGCAGTATTGCAATGGCAAGTGGAAGTGATGCAGCACGTAATGTATCACAATTAGTATTGCTAAATTCAAACTTTGAATCAATGCCAAAAATAGTAGCAGAAGGAAGAAGGACGATTAATAACTTAGAACGTTCTGCAGCATTATTTCTATCAAAAACAGGATATTCATTCGCATTAGCAGTTTTATTCGTATTTATTGATATTGCATACCCATTTATGCCAATTCAATTAAGCTTAATTTCATTAGTATGCATAGGAATACCTTCTTTTATTTTAGCATTAGAACCAAATAAAAAACGAGTAAAAGGAAACTTTATTGGAAATGTCATTAGTAAATCATTGCCAGCTTCACTTACTGTTATATGTAATATTATTATGATTTTAATATTAAGTAATTATTATCATTTTCCAACTGAAATATATTCAAGTATTAGTGTAATATTAACAGTATTAACAGGATTTTTATTATTAGTAAAAATTTCATATCCGTTTAACTTGCTAAGAGGTATTCTAATACCCTCATTAATTGCAATTTTTGCAGGATGTTGTCTAGTATTAAAAGATTTATTTGCAGTGAAACTACCAGTAAAATATGCAATCATAACACTAATTCTATCTGCAGGAGCAATTATATTATTTATTTTATCAAATATTATATCAAGAAAAATTTTACAAACAGTAAGGAAAATAAAACATGAAAAAAGATATAGAAAAGAGGAAATATGATGCAAAATATGAATAGAGAATCTGTTTTAGAAGAAGTAAAAAAAAGAGGAAGCTTTTTAGATGAAGTATCAGAAGAATGGAAAGATGACAAAGAAATTGTAATGGCAGCAATTGAACAAGACGGCAATGCATTGGAATTTGCCAGCAACAGATTAAAAGCAGATAAAGAAGTTGTATTAGCATCTGTAAAAAAAGTAGGTTGGACAGTTTGTTATGCAGATGAAACTTTAAAAAATGATAGAGAAGTAGTAATGGAAGGTGTAAAAATAAATGGACAAGAACTATATTACGCTTCTCCAGAATTAAGAGATGATGACGAAGTTGTATTAGAAGCAGTAAAAAATAAAGGACTTATATTAAAATATGCTAGTAAAAGATTAAGAGCAGATAAGAAAATTGTATTAACAGCAATTCAAAATGATAAAAGAGCAATTTCTTTTATATCAGATGATACATTAAAAGAAGATGAAGACATAAAAAAGGCATTAGAATAAAAATTTGTGGTATAAAAAATAGAAAAAGAATAAAAATAATAATGGTGACTTTGCTATTTCAAAAAAGCTTTGCATAAAGTAAGGCATTTTTACCTATTGTATAGAGAAAGATCTGCGGCTTTCCTATACAATACTAATAATTACAAAGCGAAAGAAGTGATAGCAATAAAAATATCTTGGATAAAATACGAAAAAGATGATAAGAATTTTAAATTACCAGAAAGATTAGGCCTAGAAGTTTTAAAATTAAAAAATCCAGAAGAAACAGATGACACAATAAAAAAACTGATTGAAAAACAATATAAAACAGTGATTTTATCAAATGAAATTGCAGGATTTTCAGAAGACATTGTAAAAAAGTATCAAAAAGATAAAAATATAAACATCATAATTGCAACCAGCAAAGAATACAATGGCAACTAGAGGTGCAATGATGATAAAACAAAAAGATAGACAAGAATATAAATTATTTACCAATCAATTAAAAAATCAGATAGAAAAATATGACATACAAAATCAATTTTCGGAGATTGTTTTTCTATGTATAGGAACGAACAAAGTAATTGGAGATATGATAGGACCAATGGTAGGAGAACGACTAGAAAGAGAAACAAAACAAATGCAAAAATATTTACAAAAAGAAATAGCCATTTATGGAAACATGGAACATACATTAAATTTAAAAAATGCAAACCAAGTCCTTTCTTTTTTACCGTATAGATATGAAAAACCTTTTCTAATTACAATAGATACAGCTTTAGGAAAAAAAGAATATATAGAAAAAGTATTTATAAATAGTGGAGAAATAGAAATAGGAAATGCCTTAAGTAATGGAATAAAGTACCAATCACATATAAATATAAAAGGAGTTGTAGGAACATATCATCATCAAATAGAAGAAAACATAAACACATTAAAAAATACAGAAATTCAGTTAATTGAGAAAATGTCAGGAATGATTTGTAGAGGAATTAAAGATACAATAAAAAAGTTATCATAATTTATGTATAAACTAGAAAATGTTGGCAAAACTTTATATAAAGAAAAATTTACCGGAGGTGCCAAATGAATTCTAGTAATATGAAAAATATTGTTGTATTAAACAACTTGCCTTCTAATATAATTGAAGAAGCAATTGTCATTTTAAAAGAAAATAAGAAAATAAAAAAATATCAGTATAGTGAAAAAAAGAAAACAATAGATGTGCAAAATGTGGAAAAAACCAAACAAAAGAGCCAAAAAGATGGAGATAAAATAAAACCACAAGACTATATTTTAAAAGAAGCAGAAATGATTATTACGAATTACATCTCTGAACTTGAAAAAAAGACACCAAAGTGGAATAAGGACATGAAACAATTAGAAATAAAATATAAAAAATCAATAAAAATGAATTTATTTCTAGCATTTGCTACTGCTATTAGTTTATGGATGACATTTTTTTTAAAATAAAAGAATAAAACACCTTTTCAAAACATATACATTAAAAAAATAACAAAGGAAGAGGTGTTTTTTTATTGGAAAGAATATTAACCCCAGAAGAAAAAATAAGAAGGGCAGAAGAAATTTATCAAAGAAGAAGGATGGCAAATAACAGAGGAATAAGAGTTTCCTCAAATAGCGTTAATTGTAAAAAAATAAAATTATCACTATTTAAAAAAATGGCAATGCAAATGGCTATTTGCTCAGTAATTTATATTATTTTCTATTTAATAAAAAATACGAACTACATATTCTCAGAAGATGTTATAAAGAAAACAAAGGAACTATTATCCTATGACATCAATTTTGAAAAAATTTATACAGGAATTCATACATTAGTACAAGAAAGCCAAAATGAACTAGAAAACATGAATGAAATACAAGAAAATGAAATAGCGAATAATCAAGCAGAAGAAAATAAAGAAAAACAAGAAAATACAGTAAATGAAGTAAAAACAGAGGAAAAAAATGAAAAAACAGAAAAGCAAGAAGAAAAACAAGAGGAAAAACAAGAGGAAAAACAAGAAGAAAAAGGTGGAATAGGAGGCAGTAAAAAAGAAGAGAACGTTGTTCAAAAAACACAAATGGAAATAGATGCAGAATATATAAAAGCAAATTATAATTTTAAATTACCAGTGGAAGGATTTGTTACATCAAGATATGGAAAAAGGGAAGCAACAGAGATTGTATCAGCAAATCATCAAGGAATAGATATTGGAGCTAATACAGGAACAGCAATATATGCAGCAATGGAAGGAACAGTAACATTAGTAGCACTAGACGAAGAAGACTATCGGAAAACATGTAGAAATTACAAATGGAGATGTAATGACAAGATATGCACACTGTAGTAAAATTATTGTAAAAGAAGGAGAAAAAGTTAAACAAGGAGATAAAATAGCAGAAGTAGGAGAAACAGGAAATACTACAGGTCCGCATTTGCATTTTGAAATTCGTAGAGATAATAGAACAATTGACCCGGAATATATACTAAAATTTTAGAAAGAAATAAAGAAAGGAAAAATATATGAGTATAAAAATTGACTTAAAAATATTCTTATTTTTATTTCTTTTTTTCCTAACTGCACAAATGGAAATATACATATTATTAATGATATTTGCATGTATCCATGAACTTTCACATTTGATAATGGGAATGATTTTAAAATTCAAACCTAAAGAACTAAAAATAACTCCAATGGGCTTGCAAATAAGCTTTTACATAAAATGTGATGAGTATAATAAAAAAATAGGAAAAGGAAATTTACTAGGTATAAAAAAAATAATAATTGCTTTAGCAGGACCAATGATAAATTTTTTAATAGCAAGTATAATGATATTCATAAAACCAGAAATATATCAAGCCTGCATATATTCAAATATCTTAATTGGATTATTTAACCTTATACCAATTTATCCTTTAGATGGAGGAAGAATAGTAAATGAAATACTTCACATAATGGTAGGTTTAAAAAAATCGTATCAATATACACATAATATTTCAAAAATAGCGATAATTATATTAACAATGATAGCAAGCATTGCAATACTATATTTAAAAAATATTGGTATATTAATTATTCTAATTTATTTATGGATTTTAACAACAAAAGAAAGTAATATTTATCATACAAAAGAAAAAATGATGGAAATTAGCCAAAAGTATGTGGAGAAATAATTTGAAAATGTACATCAATAAAATAAACATCTATCATATGAAGAAATACAGCAATATGAAAATTTTAAAGAATACATAGGAAAGTACTCAGAATGTTTAATTGTGGAAATGGACAATAAAACAAATGGGGATAACAACTTTATAATTCAAATAAATATATATTTTCTATATATTTTTCCATAAATAAATGATCACCTATGTACTTTCCACCAAGATGCTTATAAAAATTATTAGAAGGATTACCATCTAGACATCCAATTATTAATTTTTTTATTCCTTTTTTCATAATATTTTTAACAGCATAACTATATAGCAATTTACCATAACCATTTCCTTGATATTCTTTTAGAATATATAAAGCATGTATTTCGGCAGCATTTTCATATTTATCACTATCTAAAGTATAATAAATCCAACCAATTATTTTATCTTGTAATGTTAAAATGTAATAATCTGGTTGATTATTTATATTGTTTTTTAATCTTTCAACAGCTTGTTTTTCATTATCTAATAAGCCCTTTAAAAAATCATCATCAACAATTCCTTTATAGGTTGTATTCCAAACAAGTGCAATAGAATGAGCTAATTCAGTTGAATCTTCTATTTTTCTTTTTCTAATTATAGGGTTCATAATTATCATCTCTTTACAAAAAATTTCAAACGTATAACATCTAATTCTTTACAAGTCTTTTACTAGAAACTTAAATTTAGTATCAATTATAGATATCTACAACTTTTTTGACTCTCTTTGACGATTGATACAAATAATTAGTTTTATTTATTGTACCATCTTTTTTATAAAATACAATACAAATAAATAAGAATTTTTTTAGCATTTTGCAAAATGGAGAATATAGAGGAAGAATAGGGGAAGCATACGAAAAAAAGGCTTGCAATTGAAATAAAAATGTGATAAAATATCTACCGTTAAAAATAAAACAAAAATATTTTTAACAAAATCCTTACTTACAATATGAATTGTAGGTTATATATCCATAGGGAGGTGAAGAATAATGAACAAATACGAAAGTGTTATCATTATTAATCCAGCAATAGATGAAGAAGCATCAAAATCTTTAATAACAAGATTTGAAACATTGATTAATAATGATGGAAAAGTAGAAAAAATTGAAGAACTTGGTAAGAAAAAATTAGCTTACGAAATTGGAAAAAACAAAGAAGGATACTATGTAGTATATGATTTTGAAGCTAATCCAAGCTTAATTGCAGAACTTGAAAGAAATTACAGAATTACAGACGAAATCATAAAATTTATTGTTATAAAAAAATAATTATGAGGTGTAAAATATGAATAAAGTAATTCTAATGGGAAGATTAACAAGAGATCCAGAAGTAAGATACACACAAACAAGCAATACATTAGTAGCATCTTTTTCTTTAGCTGTTAACAGAAGATTTGTAAAACAGGGAGAAGAAAGACAAGCTGATTTTATCAATGTAGTTGCATGGGGAAAATTAGGTGAATTTTGTAGTAAATATTATAAAAAAGGTCAACAAGTTGCAGTAACAGGAAGAATTCAAACAAGAACTTGGGATGACGACCAAGGACAAAAACACTATGTTACAGAAGTAGTAGCTGAAGAAGCATATTTTGCAGAAGGAAAAAGAGATGCATCAGGTGATACAAGTAATTTTGATGCAACTTTTGGAACAATGCCATCAGCAAATACAGGTTCAGATTTTGAAGTATCTTCTGGAGATGACTTACCATTTTAGGTAGAATAGCTCAAACAACAAATCATTTTAGGTTAGGGGGTAAATATAAAAATGGCAGACAACAAGAAAAATAAAAGAAATAACAGAAATAATAACAACAATCAAGATGAAAATTATAATCCAAAATTTAGAAAAATAAGAAAAAAAGTATGCCCATTATGTGCTGACAAGAATTTAGTTCTAGATTACAAAAATGCAGAACAATTAAAGAAATTCGTTAATGATAAAGGAAAAATACTTCCAAGAAGAGCAACAGGAGCATGCGCAAAACATCAAAGAGATATTACATTAGCTGTTAAAAGAGCAAGACAAATTGCTATATTACCATACACAGCTGAATAAAAAGTAGTAAAATAACTCAAATTGTTAAAAAATATTTAACAGTTTGGGTTATTTTTATGCCGAAACTGATTAAAACACAAAAAAATGCTCATACTAATAAAAAGTATGGGAGTGATAGAATTGAAAATTGGAATTGCTTTAGCAGGAGGAGGAATTCGTGGAATTGCACATGCAGGTGCATTGCAAGCATTAATACAAAATGGAATTCAAATAGATATTATAGGAGGAACTAGTGCCGGAAGTATGGTGGCTAGTCTTTTTGCTATGGGATATTCTCCAGAAGAAATCTATGAATTATTTAAAAAGAATGCCAAAAAAATCATAAAGACAAATAGCTATCCAATTATTTCAGAAATTAAAAATTTAATGAATAAAAAAGAAAAAAGTATTTTAGGATTCGAATATGGAGAAGGAATAGAAAAAATATACAATGAATTAGCAAGAAAAAAAGGAATAGAAAAAATAGAAGAAATAAAGATGCCACTTGTTATTCCAACAGTAGACATTATGGAATCAAAAGAATATATTTTTACCAATAAATTACCAAAAGAAACAGATGATGCATCACAATATATTACAAATATAAGCATTGGAAAAGCAGTAAGAGCAAGCAGCAGTTTCCCTGCATTTTTTAATCCTTGTAATATACAAACACATGCATTTATGGACGGAGGAGCATTAGATAATGTACCAGTAAGTGAAGTAAGAAAACAAGGAGCAGATAAGGTAATTGCTATAAAATTTGATGCTGATAAAATAGATGAAAAAAGTAATGTAATGGATATAATAATGAAAACAATTGATATTATGGGAAATAAAATATCTGAAGAAAATTTAGAGAGCAGTGATATTGTATTAAATGTATATACAGACAAAGTCGGACTATTAGATATACAAAAATTGGATAAATGCTTCGAATATGGTTATGAAGCAGTAATTAAAGATTTAGACAAAATAAAAGAAAAAATTATGAAATAATATATTGAAAAAGATAAAAAATTACTATATGATAGAATAAAGAAGTAGTAATAAACAAAGGAGAAGTATATATGAAAATAAATTCAAAAGGAATTACATTAATAGTACTAGTTATAAGCGTTCTTGTTATTTTGATATTAGGAACCATTACAATAGAAGTAGCTTTTGGAGAAGAAGGATTTTTACATGAATCAAGAAAATTTCAAGACAACGCAAGTGATGATGAATATTATACAAAACAAGATTTAGATGAAGTGACGACATATTTTGAAGAAATAAAAGGTACTAGTGAAAAATATAAAGGAAAGACAACACCAAATGCAAACTATCAAGTAGAAAGAGCAAATACTTTTGACATTGTATATGCAGATACATTAGAAGAAGCATATAATATATCAGATTCAGGAACATATATTAAAGTACTAAAAGATGTAACAGATAACTCAACAATAGAAATCGATAAAGATATTACAATAGATACAAATGGAAAAACAATAACAAGAAACCAAGAAATATCAACGAAAGAAAATAGTAATTGCACATTAACAATTAAAGGAAATGGAAAAATAACCTCATCAACCGCTTGCATTATAAATAATGGTAATGGAACAATAGAAATAAACGATGGTACAATAGATTCAGCAACAAATGCAATAAGAAATATAGCAAATGGAACAGTAATAATCGAAGGAGGAATAATAACAGGATCACGAGAATTGTCAGAATCTGGTGGAACATATCCTTTAATAATTAATAGTACAAACGGAATAATAGAAATAAATGATGGAGAATTAACATCAGAAAAAAGCCAAGCTTTATGGAATAAAGGAGAAGGAACAATTACAGTAAATGGAGGTACAGCAATTGCTAAAAATAGCTGGTGTGTAGAAAATGATTCTTCAGGAACAATAGAAATAAATGACGGAGAAATAACATCAGAAACAAGCGTTGCTTTATGGAACCCAGGACAAGGAACAATTACAATAAATAGAGGCACATTAACATCTAAAAATGCTTCTACTGTACAAAATGATTCTTCTGGAATAGTAGAAATAAATGACGGAGAAATTACATCAGAAACAGGCTATGCTTTGTATAATAAAGGAGAAGGAACAATTACAATAAATGGAGGTACAATAGATTCAGAAAGAAATGCAATAGGAAATATATCAAATGGAACAGTAATAATCAAGGGAATAATAACAGGAGGACGATACGTGTCAGACACTGGCACAACATATCCATTAATAATTAATAATACAAACGGAACAATAGAAATAAATGATGGAGAAATAACAGCAGAAAAAAGCAAAGTTTTGAGGAATATAGGAGAAGGAACAATTACAATAAATGGAGGTACAATAGATTCAGAAACAGGCTATGCTTTGTATAATAAAGGAGAAGGAACAATTACAATAAATGGAGGTACAATAGATTCAGAAAGAAATGCAATAGGAAATATATCAAATGGAACAGTAATAATCAAAGGAGGAGTAATAACAGGATCACGATACATAAGTGACAAAGGCGGAACGTATCCTTTAATTAATAATACAAATGGAACAATAGAAATAAATGATGGAGAACTAACATCAGAAAAAGGCTATGTTTTGAAGAATATAGGAGAAGGAACAATTACAGTAAATGAAGGTACATTAATATCTAAAAATAGTGATGTAGTAATAAATGATTCTACAGGAACAATTACAGTAAATGGAGGAAAATTAAGTTCATTGGCTGGAGTATCAATATATAATACTTCTACAGGAAGAATTACAATAAATGGAGGAAAAATTTTAGCAGAAGGAAATAGATATACCATATATAATAATTCTACAGGAACAATTACAATAAATGGAGGAAAAATAAGTTCGTTGACCAAACAAGCAATATATAATAGTTCTACAGGAACAATTACAATAAATGGAGGAGAAATTTTAGCAGGAGCAAATCAATATACCATATATAATAATTCTACAGGAATTATTACAATTGGAAACCAAACAAAAGAAATAGATGCTACAAATCCAAGCATATATGGAGCCGTACCAGTATACAACAAAAACGGAACATTTAATTTCTATAATGGAATTTTAAAAGGAACAATGAGAGCATATGATAGTGGTAGTATCACAAACCAAAGGAGTGGAGCTACTCTAAGGGCAGGAAATGAAACAATCGAAGGAGTAACATATAAAACTGCATATTATTAAGTAGAATGAAAAAGCATGCAAGTAAGCATGCTTTTTTGTAATAGAAAGAATAATATATTGAAAAAACTTGAAAAATAAGGTAAAAAATGGTATTATATATATGTTAAATTAGGAGGATTATATCATGAAAAGATATCGAAAATATATAATAATAACACTTGTCTTACTAGTATGTGCTATTACAACGATTATTTTATTAAATATAAATAAAAATACAAATAACGAAAATGAAAAATTTAAAATTGTAACATCTTTTTATCCAATGTATATTATGACAGCAAATATTACACAGGGAGCTAATAACATAGAACTTGTAAATATGGCAGATATGAATATAGGATGTATTCATGATTATACATTAAATACTGAAGATATGAAAAAAATAGAAACAGCAGATATATTTATTCAAAATGGACTTGGATTAGAAAGCTTTATGGAAAATATTACAGCCAATAATCCAAAAATAAAAATAGTTAACTCTAGTGAAAATATTACTGATATTATTCAAGATGAAGAAACAAATCCACATGTATGGACGAGTATTGAAAATTACATAAATCAAGTAGATACAATATCAAATGAACTAATAAAATACAATCCGGAAAATGGACAAATTTATAGAAGAAATGCAGAGCAATATATTCAAAAATTAGAAGAATTAAAAGAAAAATATAGTACAGAATTAATAAAACTAAGAATGAAAAAAGCAATATGTTTAAATGAATCTCTTGAATACTTAGGAAAACAGATCGAAATGAAATTAACTACAATACAAACAAATCATGAAGAAAGTACCATGTCAGCAGAAACGTTAAGAAATGTTATTGATATAATAAAAGAAAATAATATAAAAATCATTATAGTAGACATCAATGATGATTTAAAAAATGCTCAAACAATAGCAAACGAAACAGGAGCAACTATATATCAACTAGACTCTGCTTTAACAGGAAACTTGGCAAAAGATTCTTACTTAAACAGTATGAATGGAAATTTAGAAAAACTAAAAGAGGCTATAAATTAATATAGTATGGAGGGAAAATGGAAAAGGCTTGTGGATTACATTGCACAAAAATTAATCATATTGGGGTTAAATTTGGAAAAGATGTAATATTAAAAGATATTAATATTCATGTACATTGTGGTGAACTTACAGTTATTATTGGAAGAAACGGTGCAGGAAAAAGTACACTATTAAAAGCTATACTAGGAGAAATAGAGCACACAGGTAACATTACTTTTGTTGATCAAAAAGATAATATTGCTGAAAAAATCAAAATAGGGTACGTACCACAAAAATTAAATATAGAAAAACATATGCCAACAACTGTATATGACATGTTTGCTTCTTGTATAAGTAAAGTTCCAGTTTTCTTAAAAAAAGATAAAAAGATATATGAAGAAATAAAAGAACACTTAAAAATATTTGGAGCAGATATGTTAATAGATAAAAGTATGGGAGACTTATCAGGAGGAGAATTGCAAAGAGTACTAATTGCAATAGCAACAAAACCAACACCTAATCTATTAATACTAGATGAACCAGTTTCAGGAATTGATAAAAATGGAACAAAAGACTTTTATAAAATAATTAACAAATTAAAAACGGAATATGATATGTCAATTATTTTAGTATCACATGATTTGGAATTAGCTAATAAATATGCAGATAAAGTAATACTATTAGATAGAACCGTTATTAAAGAAGGAACACCTAAAGAAGTTTTCAATAGCCTAGAGTTTAAAAATCGATTTGGAACAATAGAAATTTAAAAATGGAGGAGCAATGGAAGTAATTTACAATGTATTAGAAACAATATTACCATTCGAATTTATGAATTACATATTCATGAAGAATGCATTAATTGCAATTATTTTAATATCACCTGTATTTGCTATATTAGGAACGATGATAGTAAATAATAAAATGGCATTCTTTTCAGATGCATTAGGACATTCTGCATTAACAGGAATTGCAATTGGAATGGTATTAGGAATATCAAATATTAATGTAGGAATGATATTATTTGCTATAGTATTTGCACTATTATTAAATTACGTAAAAAATAAAACATCCTATGGTGCAGATACAATTATTAGCGTATTTTCTTCTATTGCTATAGCCTTAGGTCTTGCAATGCTAGCTCAAAGTGGAAACTTTAATAAATATTCAGGATACTTAGTAGGAGATATCTTAAACATTACAGGAACAGAAATGCTATATGCGTTTATTGCAGCAATTGTGGTATATGTTTTTTGGTATTTTACATTTAATAAATTAAACGTAATTAGCATGAATAGCACACTTGCTAAAAGCAAAGGAATCAATGTAAAAAAAATTGATAACATTTTTGTTGTATTAATTGCGATTATGGTAATGATATCAATTAGATGGATTGGAATTTTACTAATTAATTCATTACTAATTTTACCAGCAGCATCAAGTAGAAATATAGCAAAGAATATGAGACATTATCATTTATGTGCAGTTATATTCTCACTATTTTCGGGAATTAGTGGACTTATCATATCATACTATTTAAACATACCTACAGGATCAATTATTGTATTAATCTCAGGAATAATATATTTCATAACATTATTCTTTAAGAAAAAATAAGGAGGAAATCAAATGGAAAAAAAGACAATTTTAAGTGGAGTACAGGCAACAGGAAATTTAACACTAGGCAACTATTTAGGAGCATTAAATAATTGGGTAGAAATGCAAGAAGAATATAATTGTTATTATATGATTGCAGATTTACATACATTAACTATTAGAAACGACCCTGAAACATTAAGAAAAAATACACTAGAATTAATTGCATTATATGTAGCAGCAGGTTTAGACCCAGAAAAAAATACGATATTTGTACAATCACATGTACCAGCACATACACAACTATCATGGGTATTAAATTGCTATACATATATGGGCGAATTAAATAGAATGACACAATTTAAGGATAAAGCTAGCAAACATGCAGACAATATTAATAGTGGATTATTTACTTATCCAGTATTAATGGCAGCAGATATTTTATTATATAATGCAGACTTAGTACCAGTAGGAGAAGACCAAAGACAGCACTTAGAAATTACACGTGATATTGCTGAAAGATTTAACAGTATATATGGTGAAACATTTAAAATACCTGATGCTTATATTGGAAAAATAGGAGCAAGAATTATGGGACTTCAAAATCCAACTGCAAAAATGAGTAAAAGTGCACCAGACCCTATGGATAAAATATTATTAACAGACACAGCAGATGATATTCGAAAAAAATTCAAAAAAGCTGTAACAGACTCAGAAAATTGTGTTCGATATGATAGAGAAAGTAAACCTGGAGTAAGTAATTTGATGGGAATATATGGCATTATAAAAAATAAAACAATGGAAGAAATTGAAGAAGAATTCAAAGGACAAGGATATGGAAACTTCAAAACAGCAGTAGCAGAAGCAGTAGTAGAAAGATTAGAACCAATACAAGAAAAATATAACAAACTAATAGAAAATCCAGATAAAATCAAAGAAATTTATGAAAAAGGAGATAAAAAAGCAAACGAAAAAGCAAACAACCTTATAAAAGAAGTCTATGAGAAAATAGGATTAATTAAATAAATTTAAGAAAGGAGGCAATATGTTTACAGACTATGTAAAAATAACAGCAAAGGCAGGAAACGGAGGAAATGGAGCAATTTCGTTTAGAAGAGAAAAATATGTCGCTGCCGGAGGACCAGACGGAGGAGATGGCGGAAAAGGCGGAGATGTATATTTTAAGGTAGATCCAAATGCTAATACTTTGATAGAATTTAGATATACAAAAAAGTTTAAAGCTGAAAATGGAAAAAATGGCGAAGGAGCTAATAAATATGGAAAAAGTGGTGAAGATTTAATTATACTAGTACCAATAGGAACGGTTATTAAAGATGCAAATACAAACCAGATATTAGCAGACTTATCACATGAAGAACAGAAAGAATTAATTTTAAAAGGTGGTAGAGGAGGAAAAGGAAATTCTCATTTTGCTACTGCAACAAGACAAGCACCTAGATTCGCACAAGACGGAGAAGATGGTGAGGAAAAAGAGCTAATTTTAGAACTAAAATTATTAGCAGATGTAGGGTTAATCGGATTCCCAAACGTAGGAAAATCAACATTTCTATCAATGACAACATCTGCAAAACCAAAGATTGCAGATTATCATTTTACTACACTAGAACCAAACTTAGGAGTTGTAAAAACAAATTATGGAGACAGCTTTGTTATAGCAGATATTCCAGGAATTATAGAAGGTGCAAGTGAAGGAAACGGCTTAGGAATACAATTTTTAAGACATATAGAAAGAACAAGATTACTATTACATGTAATAGATGTATCTGGTTCAGAAGGAAGAAATCCAGTAGAAGATTTTAAAAAAATAAATGCAGAATTAAAAAAGTATAGCGAAAAATTAAGTCAAAGAACACAAATTGTAGTAGCAAATAAAGTAGATATTTTACAAGATGAAAAGCTATATAAAGAACTAGAAGAGACTGCTCAAAAAAATCAAATGAAAATATTTAGAATTTCAGCAGCTACAGGAGAAGGAATAGACCAATTAATGCAATACGTATCAAAAACTTTAAAAACACTTCCAAAAGAAGATTTAATAGAATATGAAGAAAGAAAAATCTATACCTTAAAAGATGAAGAAGAAATAAAAGTAAGTAAAGAAGAAGACATATATATAGTTACTGGAAAACCTGTAGAGAGAATTATGAAAAGAGTTAATATAGGAGATAATGAATCTTTATACTATTTTCAAAAAAGCCTAGAAGAATTAGGAGTAAATGAAAAATTAAAAAAAGCAGGAGTGAAAAACGGAGATATTGTAAAAATTTTAGACTATGAATTAGAATGGGAAGAATAAAATGAAAAAGAAATTAATTGGAGTCGTCATTATTTTAATGATAATATCTATAATAACAGTTATTTTTGTAGCAAATGAAATAGAAAAGAAACAGAATATAAATATTAGCACATTTGAAGAAGGACAAACTACCAATAAGCCAATATTAATAAAAGGGATGAAAGCAATTACTTTCAAAGAAGGAAGCGAAGAACCAATTATATTGAAAGATAGCGAGATGAAAGAAGGAATATGGTATGAATATGTTGCCCAAAATGGTTCAACAGAACAAGGAGGAACAAGCAGATGGGCAAATGCCATGACATTAGATGGAAGTATGTGGGTTTGGATTCCAAGATATGCATATAAAATAGAATGGAATCAAAAAGACGAAAGCGGAAAAATAGATGTAATGTTTTTAGTAGGAACAACAAATTATAATGCACAAGGACAAGACGTTACTACTCTAGGATATACAGTTCATCCAGCTTTTAGAAACGGTTCAGAAAATAATTACAGTAATGGAGAATGGGATAAGGAAATATCAGGAATCTGGATTTCAAAATTTGAAGCAGGATATGCAGGACAAAAAAATACTGCATCAGAAAATATAAAAATAGTAAATACAGATTTACAATACTTGAGGAATAATAAAAATGTTATTGGAGAGGTAAAAGAAAACGAAACATATATAACATATCCTGTTTTTATAGGAAAAACATACTCATATAATAATATAGAAATAGGAGAAATGTATGATTTATGCCAAGTGTTAACACAAAAAGGAAATCCATATGGATTAACAGAAGATACAGACAGCCATTTAGTAAAGAATAGTGAGTGGGGAGCGGTAAGCTATTTAGCACACAGTCAATATGGAAGAAATGGAACTAAAGTATCTATTAACAATATAGGCACAGACAAATATTCAGCAGAAACAATTACTGGTTATACAGGAAGTACAATAGATGCAACTGCTAATATAATAAAGGGGGACACAAAGTTAAAAGATTCATATGATAACAAATCGTATGCATGGTATACAAAAGAAGGAAAATTAGGAAGCACAACAGGAAATCTATATGGAGTTTATGATATGAATGGAGGAGCTAGTGAATACACAGCAGGTTATATAGAATCGATAGATGACAATTTAGGAAACTTTTATGCAAAATCAATGATGGAAAACAAAAGTAGTACCAAATATTATACAGTATATAAATCAGATATTAATGGTATAAAAAGCAACTACGAAATAAATCAAGATGTATATGGAGACGCTATTATAGAAACTTCTAAAAGAGGTACAGGCTATAACTCGTGGTTTGGAGAAACTTCTTTTTATATAAAAGAAGATGTGGGATTTTTTTTAAGAAGTGGAGGATATGATAGAGTAAGTTACTCTGGATTATTTGATTTTACAAATCATAGTGGACATTCTAATAAAAATTACGGATTTCGTAGTATATTAATTAAAGAATAGGAAGATGTAAAAATGAAGAAAATAATAAAATATATATTTATATTGTGTATAATAATAATTAGTGCCACATTTTGTATACCAAACAAAGTAAAAGGAATATGTAATACAATAAGATTTTCAAAAGATTTAACAGCTGTTCAATTAATTTTAAACGATGGGACTATATTATATGACATAAAAATAAACGAAGCTTCAACTGAGCCAAGCAGCTTAACGTCAATAAATTATAAAAACTTAAACCTAGTATTTATCGTAGAAACTGAAAATGGACTAATGCAAAATAAAACAGCTATATCAAACTTTATAGAAGGAATATACCAACTATATAGCACAGCGGAAGATAAAATAAAAATAGGAATAATTCCATTCAATGATCTTTCGCAAGACGAAGCAAATGCAAGAACGCAAGGGCAAAAACCAGATATTGAACAAGAAATATGGAAGAATACGAAAAAAGATGCGAAGGATGAAGTAGTAAAATTAAAAAATGAAAATAAACAAACACTAGAAGAAGCTTTATTAATAACACAAAATAATGTAGTAAGCAATAGAGGTGGTACTAACAATGGAGAAATAGTACAACAAGTTGTTATTATTACAGATGGCATTGACAATGAAAATGTAGCTAGTGCTTCAAATACAATTTTAAAAGATTTAGGTGGAAATATGATAGCAATGTATGGAATATTTATTGAAGCAACACAAAAAAGTAATGATAATTTAGCAAAATTATCAAAAGGAGTAAGTGAGCTAAGAGTAGCAGAAGGAATAAAAAGAGAAGATGTAGAATATCAATTGGAGAATGATGTATCTCAATACATTCAAGAATTTATGGTAAGAGAGTTTACATTGCTACCATCAGGAGGAAATGAAAATACATTAATAACAGGAGACAGTATTATTTTATTTGTAGACGAAGAAATATTACATGGGGCGAAAGTGAAAGCAGAATATAAATTTTCAGTATCAAGATATGCATACTATGGAGATGGAACAATTAATTCAAATAAAATTTTAGATAATAAAGACCCTAAGATGAGATTTGATGAAAATGAAACACTACTAACAGACACAAGCAAAAAAAATAGTGACTATGAATGGAAACAAACAGAAGAAGGTCTTGTTACAGAATGCAAAGAACCAGACGTTAGATTAGTATTAAGTACAATAGTTACACCACAAGGAATGGACGAAGGCGTATATTCTAATTCTGCACTATGTAATACAAACTTTAACAATGGGGACGACTCAACAGCAAGTTATTCATTATCGGCAAAATCAATGGACATAAAATTAATGCCACCATTTGGAAAAGAAACAACAAAAAAAGATGAAATCAAATGGATAATATATACAATAACAGGACTTAGCATAATAGTATTATTGGGATTATTTATAGTAATCAAAAAAAGTAACAAAAAAAGATAAAGAAAAAACAAAAAATGTCAAAAATTTGTTTGACATTTTTTTGTTTGTATGATATAGTATTAAAAAATGAAAATTAGGAGTGATGTATTTTGAAACATAAAATTTTAAAGGATGGACTAAATAAAAGAGAAATATCAATATTAAAATATATAGAAAGGCAATTAGATAAAAATGGATATCCACCATCAGTAAGAGAGATAGGAAAAGCAGTAGGTTTAAGTTCTACTGCAACAGTACATGGATATTTATTAAGACTTGAAGAAAAAGGATATATAAGAAAAGAAAGTCAAAAAGGTAGAACTCTAAAGATATTAAAAAATGAAAATGGAGAGAGAATGACAAAGAAAAAGCTAAATGAAGAAAAAGAGTTTTACAGTGGAAAAGAAATGATTGAAGTACCTGTTGTCGGTAAAATAACAGCAGGAGCTCCAATTTTAGCAGTAGAAAATATAACAGACACATTCCCAATTCCAATTGACTTCGTAGGAAATAGTGAAAGTTTCATGCTTACTGTTAGAGGAGAAAGCATGATAGAAGCAGGAATTCTAGATGGAGATTACATATTAATTAGAAAACAAAACACAGCAGATAATGGACAAATTGTAGTAGCATTAATAGAAGACGAAGCAACAGTAAAAACATTTTATAAAGAAAAAGATCATATTAGATTACAACCTGAAAATAGTACAATGGATCCAATTATTGTTCCAGATTGTGAAATTTTAGGTAAAGTAATTGGAGTATTTAGAAAAATGTAAAAAACTTATAAACAAAAGAAGCCATTAAAAACAATAAATATAGAAATTGGAATGGAGGAAATTATGAGTTATAATGATTTTTGGTTTATTGAAACGAGGAACCAAAAGGTAAATATTAGAAGATGGTTTCTTTGGACAATATTATTAATAGCTTTTACAACAATAGGTGCACATATATGCATAAAGACAATGTATGTACCAATACCAGCTTTTGAAGTACATTCAGATATTTTACCAGTAAAAATAGAAGAAGCCAAAACAACAAAAGTAAATGGTTATATAAAAGGGTATGTACAAAATGTATTAGAAGAAGAAATAAGCGGAAAATATATGAAATTTGACTTGTATAATAAAGAGGATGAATTAAAAGGAACAGAATATATTGAAATAGGAACAATACAACCAGGAGAAAGAAAAAATTATGAGATGCAATATAATTATAAAAACATAGAAAAGTTTATTTTAACAATTGTAAATAATAAAGAAGAATAATAAAGAAAAAATCAAACAAAACAAGGAAAGAACTCATTTTAGTAGATTTTGAAACTAATAGATTTCAAACAAAAAAAGAGTTCTTTTTTTGTTTAAAAAGTGATTGATATTTTAAATAAAGTGTAATATAATTGTAACAAATTTGTAATACTAATGTAATAAAGAAAACTGTGAAAGGAAGATGCAAATGTTTAATTGGGGACAAGATATAGGAATAGATTTAGGCACTGCTACAGTAATAGCCTACGTTAAAGGAAAGGGCATTGTATTAAGAGAACCATCAGTAGTCGCCGTAGACAACAACACAGGAGAAGTCCTAGCAGTTGGAAAAGAAGCAAGAAGAATGTTAGGAAGAACACCTGGAAACATTGTAGCAACAAGACCTTTAAGAGAAGGCGTTATCTCTAATTATACTGTAACTGAAAAAATGTTAAAATATTTTATTACAAAAATAGGTGGAAAATTTATTTTTTCACCAAGAATTATGATTTGCATCCCATCACAAGTAACAGAAGTAGAAAAAAAAGCAGTTATAGATGCTGCCTCACAAGCAGGAGCAAGGAAAGTATATTTAATTGAAGAACCAATAGCAGCAGCTATTGGAGCAGGAATTGATATTGCAAAACCATGTGGAAATATGGTTGTAGATATCGGAGGAGGAACAACAGATATTGCAGTTATTTCATTAGGCGGTTCAGTAGTTAGTGAATCACTAAAAGTAGCCGGAGACAAATTTGATGATGCCATCGTAAAATATATTAAGAAAAAATATAATGTAATGATAGGAGAAAGAACGGCAGAAGATTTGAAAATTAATGTAGGATGTGTATATCCAAAAATTCAAGATACAGAAATGGATATAAGGGGAAGAGACTTAATTACAGGTCTTCCAAAAACAATAACCATTCATTCAAGCGAAATGCTAGAAGCATTAATAGAACCAGCTATGATGATTGTAGATAGTGTACATTCTGTACTAGAAAAAACGCCACCAGAATTAGCAGCAGATATTAGTGATAGAGGAATTTATATGACAGGTGGTGGAGGCTTGGTAGATGGATTAGATAAATTACTACAAGCAAAAACAGGAATAAATGTAATGATTGCACAAGATGCCATATCATGTGTAGCCTTAGGAACAGGCAAAGCATTAGATAATTTAGATTCATTAGATGGAAAGAAAAAATAAAAAAATAGTAAAAGAAAAAGGAAAAACATAATAAATAGAAATATTATGTTTTTCCTTTTTACTTGCATAATTGCAAGATAAACTATATAATAATAAATGAATTTTTATACTGAAAGGTTGGAAGAAGATGAATAAAACCAAAAGGAAAATTTTCGAAACTTCTATGAAATTGTTTGCAGAAAAAGGTTATGATGCAACAAGTATTGAAGAAATTACAGCAACAGTTGGAGTAGCTAAAGGAACGCTATACTATCATTTTTCAAGTAAGGAAGAAATTTTTCAATTCCTTATTGAAGAAGGAGTAAAACTTTTGAAAAATAGCATTAGTATAAAAACATCAAAGCTCAATAACACTATTGATAAAATTAGAGCAATTGTATTAATACAAATAAAAGTATTGTTCAAGTATGAAAATTTTATTACGATTATATTAAGTCAAATATGGGGAAATGATGCTAGAAATCAAATGTGTAAAAAATATGTATTTGAGTACATACAAATGATAGAAGAAATCGTAAAAGAAGGAATCCAACATAAAGAAATTATAGATGGAGATAGTAATGTAATTGCTTCTGGAATTTTTGGCTTTATTTGTTCAAGTTTCATTTATAAAATGAGACATGGTGGAGAAATAGACATACAACAATTGTTTTCAGAAGTAGATAATTTATTTATAAAAAAATTGGCAAAAATTAATTAAGGTTTATAGGTAACCAAAACCTAAATATAATAACAAGGATGTAAAAAATGAGAATATTAAAAGATTTCAAAATACCAAATTTAAAATTTCCAAAATTCAAAATGAAAGAAGTATCTGAAATAAATGAAGTAAAAGTAGATTATGAAGCAATAAAAAAAGCACAAGAAAATCAAAAAAAACAAGAACTAAAAAATTATGAACATACAAATTTTGAAACCATAAAAGAAGTTTTTATAAGTAGTACAGAAAAATTTGCAGATAGAGTATTGTTATTAGAAAAATTTAATCCAAAAGGAACATGGGAAGAAACGACATACTCTCAATTTAAAGATGAAGTAATTGCCCTAGGAACAGCATTAACACGAAAATTGGGATTAAAAGATAAAAGAGTTGTTATTATAGGAGAAAATACGCATTATTGGTATGTATCATATATGACAATGTTATGTGGTGTAGGAATAGCAGTTCCAGTTGATAAAGAATTACCAGAAAATGAAATTGAAAATGTTATCAAAAGAGCAAAAGCAAGTGCAGTTATTTTCTCAACCAAAAAAGCAGATGTTATAAAAAAAGTGGCAGACAGATTGCCAGATGTTGAATATTTTATTCAAATGAATTCAGAAAGCAATTTAGAAAATAGATTTGTAGGAATAGACTATTTAGTAGCAGAAGGAAAAGCATTAGTAGAAAACGGAGATAACAGTTTCATGGAAATTGAAATTGATCCAGACGAATTTAAAGTATTATTATTTACCTCAGGAACAACATCAAATGCAAAAGGAGTTATGCTATGTAATAGAAACTTAGCACAAAATATAAATGCACCATCTGCGTATGTAAATTTAACTTGTGAAGATAGATTAATGTCAATTCTTCCACTACACCATACATACGAATCATCTATAGGTTTTCTATATCCATTTGGAATGGGAGCTTCTATTAGCGTATGCCAAGGGCTAAAATATATTGTTCCAGATTTACAAGAAACAAATCCAACAGCAGTATTAACAGTACCATTGCTAGTAGAAAATATATATAAAAAAATTAATGCTAATATAAAAAAGAGTAAAAAAGATGGACTTGTAAATTCGATGATACATGTAACAAATGCTTTAAAAACAGTAGGTGTAGACATTAAAAGAAAAGTATTTGCAGAAATATACGAAAATTTAGGAGGAAAAATTAGAATAATTGTTTCAGCAGCAGCACCTATAGATGCTAAAATTGGAAAATGGTTAGAAGATATAGGAATTACATTTTTGCAAGGATATGGTCTAACAGAAACAGCACCAATTGCAGCACTAACACCAGATTTTCAAACAAAAGTAGGATCCGCAGGAAAAGCTGTTATAGATGCAGAGCTAAGAATAGATAATCCAAATGAAAATGGAGAAGGAGAGGTACTAATTAGAAGTAAAACATTAATGCTTGGTTATTATGAAGATGAAGAAGCAACCAAAGAAGCTATTTTTGAAGAAGATGGACAAAGGTGGTTTCGCTCTGGAGATGTCGGTTACTTAGATAAGGATGGATTTTTATATATAACAGGGAGAAGCAAAAATGTTATTGTAACACAAAACGGAAAAAATATTTATCCAGAAGAAATAGAACTTTTACTTTCAAACATTTCAGAAATAAAAGAATGTATGGTATATGGAAAAGAAGATAAAAAAGAAAGTAAGGAATTGATTATTTCCGTAAAGGTTATTCCAAATTATGAAGAAATTGAAGAAAAATATGGAAAAAATCTTACGGAAGAACAAGTTTACAAGATTATTTGGGAAAAAATAAAAGAAGTAAACAAAAAATTAACATCATATAAAGCAATTAAAAATATTGAAATTAAGCATGATGAATTTATAAAAACAACAACAATGAAAATTAAAAGATATGCAGAATTAAAAAAAGACAAATAAATCTAAAATTCCCTTGACTTTAGAAAAATATTGTAATAAAATTGTAATGTAATTAGAAAAAAATCGTAAAAAATCCTATTGAGTTTTAAGGAAATACGATATATATATAAACAAAAACACGTAGGATAAAGGAGGTAAGGTTTACAATGTCAAAATCAGGCATAGTAAACGTGAGAATGGTAATCACGGAAGAAAAAATTTTATCAAATATTGATAAAGTACAAAAATTAATAAATCCAAACAGTAAAAAACAAATTATTCAACTAGAAGAAGATGCCTTTTTCAAGGATTTAATAGAATCAATAAAAACATATTTAGTTGAATATCCAAAAAAGAAGAATTTTCCAATAAGTGTATATAAAGCTGCTTATGGACTAGTAGAATATGCAACAAATCAATTTGAAGAAAACACAAAAAAAATAGAAGAATTAATTCGCCAGAGAGAAAGAAATATAGCATTAGCAGCAACACTAAGAGGTGCATTAGAAGCAGTTGAAAATAAAGATGAAAATTGGAAAGAAGTACTTAGAAATGTATCATCACAATTCTCAGAAGACATTACAGATACATTAGGATTAATTGCAAGAGCAAAAACAGACGAATCACAAAATTACCAAGACGCTGTAAAATTAATTAATGCAAGAATCAGCAACCTAGAAACAAATTTACATATAGAAATAGACATGGAAAGAATAGAAGATAGATCAAAAGCACTAAGCTATATTGGAATAGAAGTTGCCGATGCATTAAAATTAATTCCAACACCTGAAGAACCAATTATAAAAGAAACACCAATGGCAGAAACTACTGCTACAGTAATGCCAGATGCACAAACAGTTCCAGTAAATCCAGAAGTAAACGAATACTACGAACAAACAAGAGTAGAAGTAAAACCAAGCTTGTGGCAACGTATAAAAAATAGCAAATTAGTTAAAGCTGTTACATCAGTATTTAAAATTAGAATTGTTATTCAAAAATCAAATGCCCTACCAGAAGGAAGGGGAGAACAATAAAAAAAGCACAGATTCATCTGTGCTTTTCTATTTGATATAAAGCTTTTAAAAAAGCATCTTTCTATTTATTATCAAAAAGTAATTTAATACACCATAAACCAGAGATTCCTACTAATGTATAAATAATTCTACTAAAAAGTGACATAGCACCAAAAATAGCGTCAACTAAATTAAAACTAAATATTCCAATAAGTCCCCAATTAACTGCGCCTATAATGACTAAAATTAAGGCAATTGTATCTATAACTTTCATGTGATAATCATCCTTTCAAAATAAAATAATTTTGTATACTTATATTATAGACACATTTTGATAAAATATTCATAAAATAAAAAAACAAAATTAATAAAAAATTTTACAAAATATAAAAAAGCAATTTTGCTTTTTTTATTGTATTATTATAAATTATTAGTGCTTTAGCTAGATATATCAACTTTATACTTGCAATTTACATAATATTGTGATATAATAATAATGTTGTGCTATAATATAATAGCTTTGTTCTTTGAAAAAAATCTGAATTTTTAAAGATTCATTAAAAATTCAGTTTATATATATCCCGATATCCACTTCTTAACAATACAAGGAGGAAAGAAAAAATGAAAAAAATTACTTTAGGACTTATTACTTTACTGATCATGTTTCTTTTTGTAGGTTGCAGCAGCAATAATAATGTCAATACTGAGGAAGAAGTTATTGAAGAAATTCAGCAGACTCTTGATCAAAATGATGTCCAGGTTATCACTGCTTTTGGAAATAATTCTGAGGCAAAAGAGGCCTTGATTCAGTCTTCAGAGCTGCATTCGAATGGACTGATTGCACTTTGTATTAATCCAGAACCTATGATTCTTGGTAGCGGTACAGTCCAAAAGTGGTTCGAAGAAGCAATAGAAAGAACAGAATTAACAGCAGAGCAACAAGTTCAGATTGCTAGAATTGGTGAATTTGCATACACTAGAGCTCTGCTATTGAGTAGCAAATTAACAGCAGAAGGACTGGTTGCAATATGTGAGACTCCTAAAGCCTTGAATCTTAATAACAATACAATTCGAGAGTGGCTCAGAAAAGCAATAGAAAGAACAGAATTAACAGCAGAGCAACAAGTTCAGATAGCAAAACTTGGTAAATTTGCATACTCTAGAGCTCTGCTATTGAATCCTAACTTGACAGCAGAAGGACTGGTTGCAGTATGTGAGTCTCCTGACGAATTGAATCTTAAAAACCGTACAGTTCAAAAGTGGTTCAAAGAAGCAATTGAAAGAACAGAATTAACGACAGAGCAACAAGTTCAAATTGCAAAATCCAAAATTAAAGGAATGGGGTTATTTTAAAGGGATTATATGAGATAACAAATGCATCAGACCGGAAAGATTTTTCCGGTTCTGATGCATTTTGTTTTATTAAATAACTAGTTAGGTTCCGCCAGGTTTTCTATTGTGACAATTTACTAAACAGATAAATATATTAACAATAAAATTTAACGTCATTTATATTTTTTATTTTATAATATTCTTGCCATTTAGATATAATTAAAAAATAATGTCTTGAAATTATACTTAATAGTTTGTTTAATTCATGCTCTGGTATTCTGCTCTTATTATTTGCTATTATACAGCCACCTGATTTAGTTATCCAAACTTTTGTAGTATTTTGAGTTAGTTTTCCTTTTGAAATATGAACATGAATAGGTTCGTTATTTTCATTAGCCCAAAAATATATTTTATAACCGATAACATTCAAATATATTAGGCAATTTTAAGCCCTCCTTCTTTTGCATATTTGTAAAATAAGTCTGCACTATTTTGAACAACTTGTTTAAAAAACTCTATTTCTTTTTCACTATAATTACCTTCCCATACTGTTACTTTATATGTTGGTAATTGTATTCTAACAGAGTCAAATCCGTTTTCTGTAGGTCGTTCAAAATGTACATCTATACATTCTATATCATTTTCTATATATATATTTGAAAAAACAACTTCTGTTTCATCTTCATATTTTACATATGGATACATCATTTTTTATCACTCTCCTATACTAATTAGTATTATAACATGATTTAAAATATTTTACTACTAATTATAAATAAAAAATAAAATACTAAAAAATAACAAAAATGAAAAATCGTGAAAATCCTTATGTCTCTATTGAAATTTAATTTATTAAAATTAAATAAAAATATAGGAAGTTATAAACAGTAAAGTAGCTTGTATCCTTAAATACAAGCTACTTACAACCATTTTTCTATGGTGAACCGACACTTTCAAAATACGAACAAGATTATTTTTTAATAAAAATCTATTTTCATGAACAGCTTGTTTAATATATATGAAAATATTATCTTTAAACAGCATTTTTTATTTGTTCATTATAAAAATTCTTTATTGATGAATTCGTAAAAACATCTTTTCGACATATTTTATGAACCAAATAAATTGTATCAAGACTAACACATCTAGATAATGCTACATATGCTTGTCCTGATGCAAAACATCCTTCTAAATTGCAAACCATTTCTTGATAAGTCATTCCTTGTGATTTGTGAATAGTTACTGCATATGCTAATATTACAGGAAATTGTTTAACACATGTTTCCCAAATATATGATAGTTTCTTTTTCTCTTTATTGTAATAACATTTGTATTTTATGAATTCCTGCTTTTCAATAGTATATTCGTTACCAGCAATCAGTACTTTTATGGAATTATTTCCTAATTCAGAAATAATTCCAAATGTTCCATTTACCCATCTTTTATATTGAGTATCATTTGATATCATCATAATATGTGCTCCTACTTTTAATTTTAACTCAAAATCACACATATATTGATTTGGGTCTACTTTACTTTTACACTTTATATCAGAATTATAAGATATCTCTGCATTATAACAATATTCTTTTGTATTTATTTTTTCTAAGTTATTTTTATTTATTTCTTCACGAATTTGATTTTTTGTAACCAATTGAACAATACCATCAGGTGCTTTTGTAACATAACGCTGATTTAGAATGTTTTCATATTCTTTGGGTAAAACACCTTCTCGAATTTTATTAAGAATGTCAATAAATGTTCTATTTGTTTGCCTATATATTTTTCTTAGTTCTTTAATTTCAAAATCTCCATTACAATAAGCATTTGAATTAAAAAAATATACATCACCGTATTTATCTGAAAAACAAGCTTTTTCTTCTTTGGTTTTAACAACAGGAGGCAATTGAAAAATATCCCCAAACACTATTACTTGTTTTCCACCAAAAGGTTTATCTGTACGATTATAATATTTAAGAATTTTGTTAATTTGTTCTAAAACATCAACTCTAACCATCGAAATTTCATCTATTATTAGTACTTCTAGATTTCTTAATATATCAATTTTTTCATAAGATAACTTAAAAAAATTAGTTCCATCTTTTAAATTATCAAAGCCAAATGCAGAATGTATCGTAACAGCTCCAATGTTAATAGCAGCAATTCCTGTTGGAGCAGTGTATAATACATCTT
The DNA here is from genome assembly GCA_947631745.1 of uncultured Clostridia bacterium. Taxonomy (GTDB): domain Bacteria; phylum Bacillota; class Clostridia; order TANB77; family CAG-508; genus CALXVA01. The sequence continues at coordinate 10,841 of CANRMM010000005.1, read as the reverse complement.
TTTTTGTATGTTCTTTAAAATATTTTAGAAGATAACTTTTACCTGTACCAGCTTTACCTGTTATAAACATATTTTTTCTAGTGTTTTCCATTAAATCATATAGAGCCTTTTGCTCTTCGCTTAATTCTACTTCTCTTATATAATCATTCATAACATAATCCCCCTTTTAAACATTTACGGTTCATAATGTTAATCTATAAGTTTGCATATACTTATATTATACTATATTTCCCAAATTATGTAAACATTCGGCAATCGCTGTGTGAATCCTAAGATGTCAAATTTAACATTTTATTATTTATCTAATAATGTTTTAATTAAATACAAAAAAAGCTATCATTTCTGATAGCTCATGATTAATCATTGTTTATAGGTAGTTTAGATAATATTGCAAAACCTCCAACAAAATAATAAATTCTAGTGTTCATATTTGAATGATTTGGTGGGCAGGGATGGATTCGAACCATCGTACTCAAATGAGAACAGATTTACAGTCTGCCGCCTTTAGCCACTCGGCCACCTACCCATATATAAAAAATAATGCGTGGTGCGCCCTCAAGGATTCGAACCTTGGACCCACCGGTTATGAGCCGGTTGCTCTGACCAACTGAGCTAAGGGCGCTTCTCAAACGCAATTCTAAGTATAAAGCATTTTTAGATAGATGTCAATACTTTTTTACAAAAAAATCACGATATATTTTAGCAATATGTATTGACTTTTGCTAAAAATGGATATAATATATAGAAAGTTTAGCAGTCAAACAGATTAATTGCTAAAAGAGGTGTAAGAAAGTGGATGATAGAAAGAAAAAAATATTGCAGGCAATTATAGAAGAATATATAAATACTGCAGAACCAGTCAGTTCAGGAAGCATTGTAAATAAATATGGATTAAAACTAAGTAGTGCAACCATTAGAAATGAAATGGCAGAACTAGAAAAAGTAGGGTATATAGAAAAACAACACACATCCAGTGGAAGAGTTCCATCAGCAAAAGGATATAGACTTTACGTAGATGAACTTTTAAATGATAATAATATTAGCTTAGAAGAAATAAAATATATTAAATCAAAACTAGAAACAAGAGTAAATGAAATAGAAGAACTAACAAAAATAACTACCAGCACAATTTCTGAAATTACACACTATACAACATTAGCAATTGGACCTAAAACAAATTTACAAAATATAGAGGATATAAAATTTATTCGATTAGGAACAAGAATGCTAATGGGGGTTATACTAACAGATAGTGGAATTGTAAAAGAAACAATGATAAAATTTGATGAAGATATCAACGATGAACAAGTAGAAACATTAAACTTTATTTTTAATAACAAATTAAAAGGTAAGCCATTAGAAGAAATTGATAAACCATTAGAAAAATACATTTTCTCACACATGAATTACAGCTTAAAAGTAATAAAACCAATTATGGAACAATTAAATAAAGCCATTAATGACGAAAGCAAAATATATTTAGAAGGAGCCAATAAAGCCTTCGATTTGCCAGAATTTAAAAGTTTGGATATGGCAAAAAATTTCATTAATGTAATTGACCAAAAAGAGATAGTAGCAGATTTATTAAACACAGGATTTGCAAATGATATTAATGTATATATAGGAAATGAAAATGAAAATGATCAATTAAAAGATTTTAGTATTATTACATTTAAACATAAGTATAAAAATAAAGATTTGGGAACAATAGGAATTATAGGTCCAACAAGAATGGATTATTCAAAAGTAATTTCTGTTATGAAATATATAAGCAAAAAGCTAAATGGAGAATGACGAATCCATGAAAAATAACAAGAAAGGAAGGGATAAAATGCTAGATGAAAAAGACAAAGGAGAAGATACAGAAGAAAAAGTAAAAGACAGTAAAGATAGTGATGAAATTATCGAATTAAAAAAACAAATAGAATCACAAAAAATAGAATTATCAGAAACGGAGGATAGATTAAAAAGAATTGCAGCAGAATTTGATAATTATAAAAAGAGAAGTTCAAAAGAAAGAGAAACAATGCATAGTTCTGTACTAGCAGATATTGTTATTAAATTTTTACCAATCTTAGACAATTTAGAAAAAGCAGTAGAATCACATACAGAAGATGAAAGCTATAAACAAGGAATCGAGCTAGTACTAAAGCAATTTAAAGATGTATTAACAGCAAATGGAGTAAAAGAAATTGAAACAGTAGGAAAAACTTTTGATCCAGAATTACACGAAGCAGTAAGCTTAGTAGTAGATGAAAACTTAGGAGAAAAAGAAATAAAAGAAGAATATAGAAAAGGATACATAATCGGCAACAAAGTAATTCGCCATTCAATGGTAATTGTTGCAAACTAGATTGTTTTTAATTAAAAAATAAATATAAATCATAAGGTGAATAAGGAATACATTTTAATTTATCAAATAGGTGAATTAAATTACCTGAAGTATCACCAAAAGAAAGGAAGTTAAAAAATTATGGGAAAAATTATAGGAATTGACTTAGGAACAACAAATTCATGTGTAGCAGTTATGGAAGGAGGAGAGCCAGTTGTAATTCCTAACGCAGAAGGAAATAGAACAACACCATCAGTTGTAGCATTTTCAAAAAATGGAGAAAGATTAGTAGGACAAATTGCAAAACGTCAAGCAGTAACTAACCCAGACAACACAGTTATTTCAATCAAAAGAGAAATGGGAACAGATAAAAAAGTAAAAATAGAGGGAGATTCATTCTCTCCACAAGAAATATCAGCAATGATTCTTCAAAAATTAAAAGCAGATGCTGAAAACTATTTAGGACAAACAGTAACACAAGCTGTTATCACAGTACCAGCATATTTTAGCGATAGTCAAAGACAGGCAACAAAAGATGCAGGAAAAATAGCAGGACTAGAAGTATTAAGAATTATAAATGAGCCAACAGCAGCAGCTTTAGCATTTGGTATGGATAAAGAAGACCAAGATCAAAAAATTATGATTTACGATTTAGGAGGAGGAACATTTGATGTATCTATCCTAGATATTGGTGATGGTGTATTTGAAGTTTTAGCAACAAATGGAAATACAAGACTTGGTGGAGATGACTTTGATGAAAGAATAATAAACTACTTAGTAGATGAATTCAAAAAATCAAATGGAATAGATTTAAAATCAGACAAAATGGCAATGCAACGTTTAAAAGAAGCAGCAGAAAAAGCTAAAATAGAACTTTCAGGAATGCAACAAACACAAATTAATTTACCATTCATCACAGCAGATGCAAATGGACCAAAACACTTAGATGTTACATTAACAAGAGCAAAATTTGAAGAATTAATTAGTGATTTAATTGAAGCAACAAAAATCCCAGTACAAAATGCATTAAAAGATGCAGGAATTACAGCAGAACAATTACACAAAGTATTATTAGTTGGTGGATCTACAAGAGTACCAGCTGTTCAAGAAGCTGTTAAGAAAATAACAGGAAAAGAACCAGATAAAGGAATTAACCCAGATGAATGTGTTGCTATAGGTGCAGCAATTCAAGGTGGTGTACTTTCAGGAGATGTTAAAGACTTAGTATTATTAGATGTAACACCATTATCATTAGGTATTGAAACATTAGGAGGAGTATTTACAAAATTAATCGAAAGAAATACAACAATTCCTACAAAGAAATCACAAGTATTCTCAACAGCTGCAGATGGTCAAACAAGTGTTGAAATTCATGTACTTCAAGGAGAAAGAGAAATGGCTGCATATAATAAAACATTAGGAAGATTCCAATTAACAGGAATTCCAGCAGCACCAAGAGGAGTACCTCAAATTGAAGTTACATTTGATATTGATGCAAATGGTATCGTACACGTATCAGCAAAAGATATGGCAACAGGAAATAGTCAACAAGTAGCAATTACAGCAAGTACAAACTTAACAGATGAAGATATAGATAAAGCTGTAAAAGATGCAGAAGCTCATGCTGCTGAAGATAAAAAGAGAAAAGAAGAAATTGAAGTAAGAAATAATGCAGAAAGCTTAGTATATAATTGCCAAAAAACAATTACAGATTTAGGAGACAAAATTAGCGGAGAAGAAAAAGCAAAAGCAGAAACAGAAATTGAAAATGTAAAGAAAGCACTAGAAGGAACAGATGTAGAAGCAATTAAAACAGCAACAGAAAAATTAACAACAATTTTCTATTCAATTTCAGAGAAAATTTATTCTCAAACTGTAGGAAATAATGCAAACAATGCAGGGGCAACAGGCTCAGGAGATAATAGTGAAGGACCAAAAGCAGATGCAAATGGAAACGTTTATGATACAGATTATAAAGTAGAAGAAGACGGAGATAAGAAATAATGGCAAACAAAGACTATTATGAGATACTGGGAGTTGATAAAAAAGCAACGGATGAAGAAATAAAAAAAGCATATCGTAAATTAGCAAAAAAATATCATCCGGATGCAAACCCAGATAATAAAAAAGAGGCAGAGGCAAAATTTAAAGAAGTAAATGAAGCCTATGAAACTTTATCAAATCCACAAAAAAGACAGATGTACGACCAATTTGGAACAGCAGATCCACAAGGATTTGGAGGAGCAGGAGGACCATTTGGAGGTCAAAATGGATATTATTCATATTCATCATCAGGATTTGATGGTTTTAGTGACTTTGGAGATTTAGGAGATATATTCTCCTCTTTCTTCGGAGGAGGCTTTTCAGGAAGAACCTCTTCAAGAGCAAATCAAGGACCAAGAAAAGGTGCAGACATAAGATATAACATTGATATTAGTTTTGAAGAAGCTTTTTTAGGAACAGAAAGATATGTTAATGTAACAAGAAATGAAACTTGTTCTAATTGCCATGGGGAAGGAGCAAGACCAGGAACCAAAAAACAAAAATGTACTATGTGTGGAGGAACAGGACAAATAAAACAAGTACAAACAACAATCCTTCGGTCAAATGCAAACAGTAAGACCATGTACAAATTGCCATGGAACAGGAGAAGTGATACCAGAACCTTGTCCAGAATGTAAAGGAAAAGGAACTGTCAGAAAGGCTGTAAGAATTTCTGTAAAAATACCATCAGGAATTGATGAAAATCAAACTATTGTATTAAGAGGAGAAGGCGAACCAGGAGAAAAAGGTGGTACAAAAGGAGATTTATATATAACAGTACATTTAAAACGTCATAGTATTTATACCAGAAAAGGTCAAGATGTATTTTGTGAAATACCAATCACTTTTACACAGGCAACTTTAGGAGCAGATATAGAGATTCCAATGGTAGACGGAAGCAAAGAAACTTATCGAATTCCAGAAGGAACGCAAAATGGAACAAAGTTTACGATTAGAGGTAAAGGATTCAAAAACCTAAATAATGGTTCTCAAGGAAATTTTGTATTTACAACAGAAGTTCAAATACCAAGAAAACTATCAAAAGAGCAAAGAGATATTTTAATGCAATTAGCTAAAACAATGAACGAGCAACCACCAATAAAGAAAAAAGGAATTTTTGGATAAAATAGGAGCGAGATAGTGAAAGAAAAGGAAAAAATAAAACTTGGTATCATTATTTTATTAATTATCATAATAATAGGACTATTAGGCTATAAATTTATGCAACCAAATGAAATAAAAGAGAATAAAGAAGAAAATAGTCAAAACATAGAAAATCAAGAAATTGAGATAACAATAAATAATAATGTGGCGACTAAGAAAATACAACTAAATCAAAATATGTCAGAAATAGTAATAACAATGAATATAAATGATACAGAAAAAAGCGATGACGGAGTATATACAACATATAAAGTAGGAATAGATATAGAAATCAATAATCAAAAAACGGAAAAGATAGAAGATATGCTAATTGAGCTAGATAGCGCAGAAGAATTACAACTAAAGAATATTATAAAAGATATTTCTATATTTAAGGGAAAAGACAAAGAATATATATTGCTATTATTAGAAAATTGTAATACCTATACAAATGTATATCAAAACTATTACATAATAGATGAAAATGCCAAAATACTTGGAAATTTTATTAATGATAGAGCAACAGGAATTATGCTAAATGACTATTCTGGAGACTATTTACAAGTTTATGAAAATTATATTATAAAATATGAAATAGATAAAAATAATGAAGTACTTCAAAAATGGAAATACATTGTAAATGATGGAAATCTAGAAAGATCATTAGAAAAAGAATATAAAAAAGACGAATATACACCAATAGGTAAAATAGCGTAAAAAAGCAAAGGAAAAGAAATATGGAAAAAGAACAAAAAAATAAAGTAGGAATATTACTAGTTATTATATGGGTAGTAATAATTGTATTGATTATTATAGCATGTCTTATACTATATCAAAACTTATCATTAGATAATATATCAAATTCTAAACAAAATATAGAACAAGAAACAAAGACTCAAGACGAAGATAAAAATAATTTAATCCCAGGACAGTTTATTATAGATATTCCAAACATACCAGAAGAACCAGATAATGAAGTAGAAAATAATTTAAACTCAGAAAATTATATTGCAGATACTCCGAGTACAATACCAGAAGAACAAAATACTAAAAGTGAAACAACTAAAATGTATAGATTAGTAGCAAACAATAAAGTTCTAGAAATTAGAGCCAATATAGAAATAGACAAAGAATATCAAAGTGAAAAATACAAAACATTACAAGCAAACGATTTAAAAGAACAAAAAGCAGAATTAAGTGTAGAAATTAATGGAAAAAAAGTAGAACTAGAGCAATCAACTTTTTACCCTACTATGGGAATAAACTATGAACTAAAAGTAAGTGATATAGTACAAGAGGTTTCAACAATAAAAGGGCAAGACAACCAAAAATATATTATTTTAGTAATAGTAGAAAAAGACTACTATACACATGACAGACAAAAATGTTATGTAGTAGATGAAAATGCAGAAGTATTAGGTGTATTTGATTATAGATTAGGAGCAAGCGTTATAGTAGAAGACTATACAGGTGAATTCTTAAAAGTAAATGAAGACAGTATTATAGAATATGTAATCAATCATGAAGAAGACGAAGAAAAATTAGAAAAATGGAAATATACAATAAAAGACGGAAAATTAGAAAAAGAATTAGAAAAACAATATTCTAAAGATGAATTTTCTGGTGCAGGAGCACGTTGGTAAATAAAATATAAATATGAAACCAAAAATGTAGAAAAAAGTCGAACAACTGCATATTATATAATAATGGTATTTGAAAAAATATCATTAGGGGGTGAATCACATGTGCGATAATGATTGTGGTTATAAAAAAAGTAAAAAGAACTGCTCAGAAATTATAATAGCAATATTAGTGGCTTTAATTACATTTGTTATTGGCGTTATTATAGGAGCTACAACAGGTTTATTTACAGCATTAGGAGTAGGAGCATTTGTAGCAATACTAGCTATTTTAATTATTTTATTAATTATTCAGATTATTCTAGCAATTTGTAATAAAAAAACAAAAAAGGAAAACTGCTGTAACTAATAACAAATGAAGAATAGGGGAGTAGCCTAAAATTAGGAACTCAAAAGCAAAAATTCCAGTGAGAAATCACTGGAATTTTTGTGGATTCATATAAAATTAATTAAGAAATCCCTAAAATTTGTTTTGCTCTATTTACATCTTGAGAAGTAGCAGTAGGAACGCCTTCTAATTCATATTTACAATTAAGTTCAGCCCACTTATACTTACCTAAATCATGATAAGGTAAAACTTCTACTTTTTTTACTGTTTTTAGCTCTAGAATAAAATCTTTCAATTTTTTTAAATCTTCTTCTTTATCTGTAATTCCAGGAACAAGAACCTGTCTAATCCACATATCTTTATTATTTTTACTCAAATATCTAGCAAATTCAAGCTCTCTTTGATTAGAAACACCAGTTAAGTCTTTGCAAATTTCATCATTAATACATTTAATATCTAACAAAAATAAATCAGTCAGATCAATTAATTTTTTGATATCATCTGTAATACTAAAAGAACCAGAAGTATCAACTGCAATATGAATACCTAGTGCCTTTAATCTAGTAAATAAAGAAATGAGGAAGGGAGTTTGAAGAAGAGGTTCACCACCACTAACTGTAACTCCACCGTTTAGAAACAGTAAAATAATTTTTATAACGAGAGATTTTAGCAATTAATTCATCAACAGTATATTCCATACCAGAGTTAATTGGCCAAGTATCTCGATTATGGCAATATTTACATTTTAAACTACATCCTTGCATAAAAATAACAAAACGAATACCTGGACCATCTACTGCACCAAAAGATTCAAAGGAATGTACTCTTGCTATATTTTCACTCATTAATCATAATCCTCTTTTCAACAATAACTATAAAACTAAAATACGAAATTATTAACTAATTCTCTCATGAATTGTTCTATTAATAACATCTAACTGTTGTTCTCTTGTTAATTTAGTGAAATTAACAGCATAACCAGAAACACGAATTGTAAGTTGAGGATAATTTTCAGGATGTTCCATAGCATCTTCTAATAATTCTCTGTTGAAAACATTAACATTAATATGATGACCAGTTTGTTTGAAATATCCATCCAACATACCAACTAGGTTATTTTGTTTTGTTTCATCATCTTTTCCAAGAGCAGCAGGTGTAATAGAAAAAGTAAATGAAATTCCATCTTCAGAATATTCATATGGAAGCTTAGCAATTGTATTCATAACAGCTAAAGCACCATTTGTATCTCTTCCATGAAGCGGATTAGCACCAGGACCAAAAGGTTCACCTGAATGTCTTCCATCAGGAGTACTACCAGTATTTTTTCCATATACAACATTTGAGGTAATTGTAAGAATTGATAAAGTATGCTTTGAACCCCTATATGTTTGATATTTTTGAAGTTTCCTTAAAAATTTCTTAACGACTTCAACTGCAATACTGTCAACTCTATCATCATCATTACCATACTTAGGAAAATCTCCTTCAACTTGATAATCAACAGCTAGTCCAGTTTCATCACGAATAACTTTTACTTTAGCGTATTTTATAGCAGAAAGTGAATCTGCAACAACAGATAAACCAGCAATACCACAAGCCATAGTTCTTAATATATTTTCATCACTATCATGTAAAGCCATTTCTAAAGCTTCATACGAATATTTATCATGCATATAATGAATAGCATTCAAAGCCTTGATATATATTTTAGCAACATATTCCATCATCTGATCAAACTTTTCACAAACCTCTTCATAATCTAAATATTCAGATGTAATACCTTGGAATTTAGGAGTAACTTGTTTTCCACTATTTTCATCTCTACCACCATTAATAGCATAAAGCAAAGTTTTAGCCAAATTAGCTCTAGCTCCGAAAAATTGCATTTGTTTTCCAATTTTCATAGCAGAAACACAGCAAGCAATACCATAGTCATCTCCTAAAGTTCTTCTCATTAAGTCATCATTTTCATATTGAATAGAAGAAGTACGAATAGAAATATCAGCACAATATTTCTTAAATCCATCAGGTAAATAATTTGACCATAAAACAGTTAAATTTGGTTCAGGAGCAGGACCTAAGTTGTCCAAGGTATGAAGAATTCTAAAAGAATTTTTAGTTACTAAAGTTCTACCATCAATTCCCATACCGCCAATACTTTCAGTTACCCAAACTGGATCTCCACTAAATAAACTATTATATTCAGGAGCTCTCAAAAAGCGAACCATTCTTAATTTCATAACAAAATGATCCATCAACTCTTGAGCTTGTTCCTCTGTTAAAGTACCATTTTTAAGATCTCTTTCAATATAAATATCTAAGAAAGTAGAAGTTCTACCAAGACTCATAGCAGCACCATTTTGATCTTTAATAGCACCAAGATATCCAAAATATAACCATTGAATTGCCTCTTTAGCATTAGAAGCTGGAACAGAAATATCAAAACCATATTTTTCAGCCATTTTCTTTAACTCAGTTAAAGCATTAATTTGGTCAGCAACTTCTTCACGATTTCTAATAATATTTTCTGTAAATACAGGAGTATCTAAAGCTTCAAGTTCAAGTTTTTTACCCTCTATTAAGTAGTCAATACCATAAAGAGCAACCCTTCTATAATCTCCAATAATTCTTCCACGACCATAACCATCTGGAAGACCAGTGATTAAGTGTGAACTTCTTGCAGCTCTGATATCAGGAGTATATACTTGAAAAACACCATCATTATGAGTTTTTCTTAGATTATGATAAATATATTTAATTTGTGGATCTACTGTATAACCATAACTTTCAGCAGATTTTTCTACAATACGAATACCACCATTTGGCATAATTGCTCTTTTTAAAGGTGCATCAGTTTGAAAACCAACAATTTCCTCTAACTCTTTATCAATATATCCAGCATCATAAGCATTAATAGAAGAAGGTGTTTTACAATCAGCATCTAAAACACCACCATTTTCTCTTTCTTTTTGATAAAGATCTAAAACTTTATTCCATAATTTCTTTGTCTTTTCAGTAGGAGAAGAAAGAAATTCATCATTACCTTCATAAGGTGTATAATTATTTTGAATAAAATCTCTTACATCTATTTCTTTTGTCCATTCACCAGCTTTGTTAAAGCCATCCCATTGTTTAAAATCCATATAAAAACCTCCTTAAAATTAGTATCTATTTTTTTGAAATAAATATACAAAAATAAAATGCATTCAACCATGATAACATAAATGAGAATAATTATCAATAAAAAAGACAAGAAAAATACACATTATAGTTACAGGATAAAATCCATGCCTTTCTCGTTTCACTCGCAAGGCACACATAGGAATGAAAAATTTGAGTTTTAAACGTATTCTTT
>CANRMM010000004.1 GCA_947631745.1 uncultured Clostridia bacterium | reverse complement strand
CTACCTTATCTAACCCTTCTATATTATTTGGATCTACATATAAAGTTTTTTCTTCAGATAATTCATTAGAATATACTATGGATCCATTTTCATTTCTTTTATAGCCTCTAACTTTTATTCCATATTCTACTCCTAAATTAAAATAAATAATGTCCATAAACTTTTCACAGCTTGCTTCATATTTATATTCCCCACCATTTTTGCTCCAGAATATTTGGTAACCATCTGCTTCAACCAGAGGATCCCACATAATTTTTGCTCTTCCCGAATGTGGATCTACATCATATATTTTTACATTTTTTACTCTTGGTATTGCATCATTAAAAACATTTTCTTTTTCCTTTTGATTTACACATACAGATTCTTCATTTGAATATACGGAATAATAGATTTCTCCTTCTTCAGATCCGTTTACTCTCACATATTCTCTTACTCTAAACTTATAAACAACATTATCTTTTATCTCAGTCTCGTAATGGTATGTTAGTACTTTAGGGTTTTCAAAACTATCATAATAAGAATAAGGTTGATCATCTACCGCTCTCTCAATTTCAAAATATGCATATTTAGATCCGACAATTTCATTATTTATTCCTGTTTTATCGCCACCGCGCCTCCTGCCATTCTAATATAGCTGTATTCCCAATTGCATGAATACTTAAATCTATTTCGACTATATAGCTAAGATCTTTTATTATGTCATTTTTAATCTTTACTGCTTTCTCATCAGAGTAATCCGTTATAGGATTGCCTTCACTATCAATAGCTCTTATTTTTATTTTAAGTATATTATTTGGGCTTGCAACATTAATTGTAATACTATTTGTTTTACTTCTTGAAACAGTTTTACTTGTTTCATACTTTTCTTCAGTTGCTCCATAATTAATCTGTTCAATTTCATATTCTGCTGCCTCATCTATAGGATTCCATGCTATTTTAACTTCAGTTCCTTCCACAAAAGTTCTTACCCCCGTTACTTTTTTCACAGTTACATTCTTTTCCGCATCGGAATCAACAATAGGTTCCAATTCACCTGTAACCTCTATAAACTTCTCATCAGAATAATCCGAGATTGTTTCTCCCTCGTTACGTGCAGCAACTCTTACCTTGAACTTACCAGGTCCTGTGTATATTGTAGCAGAATTTTGATCATATGTTCCGATAATCTTCAAAACTTTTTTCTGATGTCGCCTCTTTTGCTTCAACAATATATCCTGTTGCTCCTTCTACCGCATTCCATCGTATATTAGCGGAACCGTTTCCATTATCATTACATTCTACCCCCGTTACTTTTTTCATACCGCCACCGTCTACAGTATCAGGAGAAAAATCGTCCCTCGCATAGCTTATAGTAGTTACGGTCATTAATGCTATTAATATGCTTAATACAATACTTAACCAGGTTTTTTTATTATTTATCATAACAAATCATCTCCTTTTAATATTAAGTATTTGTATAATATTTTAATTTTACATATAATTATACATAATATAATTATATCATATTTTATGTAGCTCGTCAAATTCATATCTAAAAAATTCATATCTAAAAAAAATCTTTTTCTTCCATAATTTTTGTAAGCGCTCAATAAAAAGGCGTAATTGAAAACCTCAAGCATCTCCTATATAATAAATAGGTTTTGCTTGAGGTCTATTTTTATAACTCGTCTGCTACCATTTCTTTATATTCACCTTCGTAATTTAATATATCCTTTGGAAGATCTTTTGACCAAGGTAGATATTTTTCAATCTGCTCCTCTGTCTGTTCTCCTTCTAGCTGTGGTAAAACTTGCAACAAATATGTTATATATTTATATATATTTAAGTTATTTACTTTTGCACTTTCTATAATGCTATACATAATTGCATTTGCTTTGGCTCCTTCGGGGGTATCTGCAAATAGCCAATTCTTTCTATGCACTGCAAATGGTCTTATTGCTCTTTCTGCTTTTGAATTTGTTAAAGGAATTCTTCCATCTTCTAAAAATTTACATAGATTTTCTTTTTGATTTTTTACATACACTAATGCATCTCTTAGCTTATTATTTGTTATATATTTATTCATCGTTAAATAAACCCATTCATAGAATTTTTCTATAATAGGTGCTGATTTTTCTTTGCGAACCTTTAATTTCTCATCTACACTTAATTTGTCTATTTCTTTTTCTACCTTGAACAGATCATCTATATATTCTACTCCTTGATATCCATCACTAGTGGTTATTAATTGTTTATTTTCATCTAGTGGAACACTGTCATAGAAGTATCTTCGTGCATGAGCCCAACATTCTGCATGAGTCAATTCTTCTTCTAAAATATTGTAACCATCATACCCATCTGTTACCAATATTCCTTTATATCCACCAATCAACTCTTCAGCGACATTACTACTTCTACTTTGAGAATAGTGGAAGATAACTCCTTTCGTTTTTTCTAGTTCTCCTGATACCATAACCCACATATATGACTTACTTGATGCTTTCCTTCCATGCTCTTTATTACACTGCATCGTTGTCTCATCACTATGAAGAACCTCACAGTTGTCCTTTAGTTGCTTTAACATTAGTTGGTATATTGGCTCTAAGTAATACTCACTTAACTTAATGCACCAATTTGCCATCATATTTCTTGGAAGAACTAAACCTAAATCATCCCATACTTTCTCTTGCCTATATAGGGGTACTCCCATGTAATATTTTTGATAAATTACTTCTGAGGCTAGTGTTGGAGAGGCAAATGAATGAGTTAAAAGTGCTACTGGTGTTTTTGTTTTTATGATTGTTGCGGTATCTTTCTCACTTTTATCTGTTCCACATCCTTCACATTTATATATATGTCTTACATAATTTACTAACTTTAATTTGGCAGGAATATATTCTATTTCTTGTCTTACAACTTCTTTTCCAATTTCTTTTAAATGTGAGCCACATTCATTGCATACTTTTTTATCATCATCTAAAAAATATTCTCTTGTTTCTGTTTCTACATTTTTCAATTGTGACTTTTTTATTCCTGCTGTTCTCTTTTTATTATTTTTCTTTCTATATACTGTAATTTCTTCTGTCTTTTCTTCAACTTGTTCTTTTATTTCTTCGTCTTTAACTTCGCCAAAAATACTACATTGTGTTCCTTCTACTAGATTGTCTTCTTGCGTTTTGGTAGATTCTCTTTTAGAGCCAAATACATACCTATTTAGTAAATTTATTTGTAACTGTTGATTTTCTACTTTTGCTTTTAAATTATTTATTTCAATATCTCTATTTTCTATTTCGGCATTTTTATTTTTTATCTCAATTTCTTTATCCTTAATTTGTTGCTGTAATTTTTCGTTTTGTATTACTAATTCTTCATATGTCATTTGATATATTTTCTCCTTAAATTTTTGATACATTTTTAAATAGTTTTTGTACTTACTTTTCTCTTTTTTCTATATCAAATACTATCACAAAACGCCTAAAATATCAAGCATTTTAGACGTTTTCTTAATCATTTTTTAGTGACCTTTGAGGTGTATTTTTACAAATTAACAAGCAATATTGTTGGGATCTATTTCTATCTCTTTAAAACTATTCTTTTGTTCTATTTTTAGTCCTGATAAAAGCCAACTCAGTTGTTGTTTAGTAATATTTTTTAATTCTTTTGAATTCCTCGGCCATTGGAATTTTAATCTCTCTTTTTCTAACAATGTTTTTTGGGCTAATACAAATCCATTTTTATCATAGCATAATACTTTTATGCTATTTCTCTTCTTATTGCAAAAGATGAATGCTACATTTTTATATGGATTTAAGTTAAACCTCGCTTTTACTTCTGCACACAAAGATGCTATTTGTTTTCTGAAATCTGTAGCTCCATATGCTATATATATTGTTGATACATCACTCAATAACTTATTTATCATACACAAGCACCTCAATTATCCTTTTTAAAAATTCTTTATCAAAACCTTCTCTTAGCTCAATCCTTATGTTTTCGTTTGAAAATATGATTGGCTTTACGAATTTTGCTGTGGCAGTATTATTTTCACTATTAACTGTTTCTTCTAATATCCCATATTTTGAATATGCTTCTTCCTTAACCCACGCTCTAAATGTAGCTTCTGGTATATCGTTTGTTCTTGCATACTCTGTTTTTGTTTTTCCACTAACCTTATATTGGTCTAAGTGTTGATTTTTTTCTTCTTCGCTATAATTTCTTGACATTAATATCCCCTCCTAAAATTTTTATATCATACATGATATTACTTATCTTAAGAGGGTACAATGCGCCTTTTTATTGAGCGCTTACATAATTTTTTTATGTAGATTTATCAAAATATTCGTAAGTTTTTCCTTTCCAAATAGCTTCACTTTAACAATGGAGATACAATCTTATCTAATTCATATAGCTCATTAAATGAAAGTATTTTTGACAAAAGGATATACCTCAAATAATAGATTTTTATCTACTATTTGAGGTATTTATCATATAAGCCATATATTTATCTTTTCTTATTAGCATTGAATTTTTTTATTCTCAGCTATCATTATTTCACGTCTCAACTAATTAGTTACTGTGCATGTTTTCGTTCCTTCTGCTATTATTTTTTCTCCTTTAAAAGCTTCTACTTTATAAGTAAAAGTACCAGTAGTTGGAGGATGAGCTAAATACTTAGTGTCAGTTGTAGGCTTATGTCCATTAGCTTCAACATTTGTTACCATGTAATAGTCTGCACCACTTACAGAGTTCCAAGTAATCATATAGCCATCACTTTGTTTATCTATACTTATGTTAAGTGTAGCTACATTATCTTCATATGTCAATACTTTAGCTTCTACTGGCTGCGTTTTTTCTCCTTTTGCTATTACTTTTCCACCTTTTTTAGCCTCTATCAAGTAAGTAGCAGTACCAGCAGATCCGGGACGAGAATGATATTCAGTAGCCGTACCACATGAGGCAGTATGACCATTGTTTGTGAGAACGTATTCGTCCGCACCTTCTACTTTGTTCCAACTAACAAGATAATAATCTCCTTTATCTTCAATAGATACTGTTATAGTTGCTGAAGATTTAGTAGATGTATCGGTTTCTGGTGTTCTATCTGTTTCTGGTGTTCTATCTGTTTCTGGTGCTCTATCTGTTTCTGGTGCTCTATCTGTTTCTGGTTCTCTATCTGTTTCTGGTGCTCTATCTGTTTCTGGTTCTTCATTTGTTTCTGGTGCTCTATCTGTTTCTGGTTCTTCTCCTGGCATATATATAACAAGTATATCTGATTTTTCCTTTGAATATATTTTTTCTGAATATAGTCCTTCTACATATGTTTCTTTATCATCTTTTTGCTTAAATGCCACCACGTCTACAGTATAATACACACCATCCTGTGTTAAGTCTGTATAATAAAATTTATTGTTTGTTACAGTTCCTAAATATGCATTTTTTCCACCTACACCACCCCAAATTTCGTAACCTATTGCATTTTGTACAGGATTCCACGTTATTTCTGCAACGTAGCTAATTTCTCCTGTTTTTTTATTTTCTAACTCTTTTAAAATATAATCTAAATTTTCTACCTTATCTAACCCTTCTATATTATTTGGATCTACATATAAAGTTTTTTCTTCAGATAATTCATTAGAATATACTGTGAATCCATTTTCATCTTTTTTATAGCCTCTAACTTTTATTCGATATTCTACTCCTAAATTAAAATAAATAATGTCCATAAACTTTTTACAGCTTGCTTCATATTTATATTCCCCACCATTTTTGCTCCAGAATATCTGGTAACCATCTGCTTCAACCAGAGGATCCCACATAATTTTTGCTCTCCCCGAATGTGGATCTACATCATATATTTTTACATTTTGTACTCTTGGTATTGCATTATTAAGAATATTTTCTTCTTCCTTTTGATGTACACATACAGATTCTTCATTTGAATATTCGGAATAAAAAATTATTCCTTCACTTCCTCCACTTCTTCTATATGCTCTTACTCTATACTTATAAACAACATTATCTTCAAGATTGGTGATGTAATAATTTTCATCAGTACTAGCATAATAAGAATATGGTTGATTATCTACCGCTCTTTCAATTTCATAATACATTTTAATAGTTTTGTCTTTTTCTCCATCACCCCAATAATAATCCCATTGTAATGTAGCTGTATTCCCACTTGCATAAATACGTAAGTTTTTTACCGCAGAATCACTTTTTGCTACTTCTTCTTTATTGTTAGTCTTTATTGCTTTCTCATCAGAATAATCCGTTATAGGATTACCTTCACTATCAATAGCTCTTATTTTTATTCTAAGTATAGTATTTGGGTTTGCAACATTAATTGTAATACTATTTGTTTCACTTCTTGAAATCGTTTTACTTGTTTCATACTTTTTTTCTTCGTTTACTCCATAATTAATCTGTTCAATTTCATATTCTGCTGCCTCATCTATAGTATCCCATACTATTTTAACCTCAGTTCCTTCCACAAAAGTCCTCACACCCGTTACTTTTTTCACAGTTACATTCTTTTCCGCATCGGAATCAACAATAGGTTCCAATTCACCTGTAACCTCTATAAACTTCTCATCAGAATAATCCGAGATTGTTTCTCCCTCGTTACGTGCAGCAACTCTTACCTTGAACTTACCAGGTCCTGTGTATATTGTAGCAGAATTTTGATCATATGTTCCGATAATCTTCAAAACTTTTTTCTGATGTCGCCTCTTTTGCTTCAACAATATATCCTGTTGCTCCTTCTACCGCATTCCATCGCATATTAGCGGAACCGTTTCCATTATCATTATATTCTACCCCCGTTACTTTTTTCATACCGCCACCGTCTACAGTATCAGGAGAAAAATCGGCCCTCGCATAGCTTATAGTAGTTACGTTCATTAATGCTATTAATATACTTAATACAATACTTAACCAGGTTTTTTTATTATTTATCATAACAAATCACCTCCTTTTAATATTAAGCATTTGTATAATATTTTAATTTTACACATAATTACACATAATATAATTATATCATATTTTATGTAGCCCGTCAAATTCATATCTAAAAAAATCGATACATTACTATTGACTATTACTTTTTATAATGCTATGATAATTTTAATATAAAATAAACAAAGGAGATGAAAGCTATGTCTCAAAATAAAAATTCACAAGTTGAGCATATGAAGAAAAAACACGAAAGAAAACCCATTAATTTGATACAACTTATTATAATTATAGTCGCTATAATGATAGTTCTCATAATATCTATTTTTTTAATTATTGCAAGTTATCAAAGTCAAACTGTTGATTTACAAGAAGATAATATTCTAGACATTCTATCTAATACCGATCCAGCACTTTGGGGGAATATTGTTCCTAGTGATCAAATAATATCTGTACAAAATGCATTTATAATTGACAACCCAATATCTTTAAAGGGAGAATAACAAAAAAGAAGTGTATTTTAAATTGTTACTTCAACATTTAAAATACACTTTTATTTATTTTCTTAGTCTCTATATACTTCTACTTCGTTAGAATAATCTCCATATATCTTTTTTCCATTTTTATCATAACTATATGCTCTTACTTTCGTCGTATAAGAAACTCCATATTCTGTAAGCCCTGTTATACGAGCTTTATTTTTTTCTACAGTCCATACCATACCTGAATAATAAGGAACATCCATATAAATTTCATATCCATCAGCTCCTGCTACACTATCCCAAGTAAATGTTACAGCTTGACCAGATACTTGTGCTTTTAATCCCGAAACTTTAGTTAATTTTTCTGTACTTTGAACAGGTTTATCCGATGGATTTTCCGTTGTTTGGTTTTCTCCTTTAAAATATACAATAACTGATTCAGTACCATATACCTTTTTACCGTTAGTAATTGTATAAGCAACTACTTTTGCTGAATAGTTTGATTTTGTATTTGTAATATTTAATATTTTTTTAGTTGTTTCTGTTGTTGTAGTAGATATCTCGTTGCCATTTGGTGTTGTAACAGTAATTTCATATCCTGTTGCATTGTCTACCTTATTCCAACTCAATTGCACTGAAGTTCCTGTAACTTTTGCTGTTAATCCAGTAACTCTTGAAAGTTTTTCTGAAGTCACATCTTCAGAAGGTTTATTTAAAGTGTTTTCAATTCTAATTGAAACTTCATTTGAGTATTGTTTAGCAGTTTCTTTTATTCCGTTTATATAACGATATGCAATAACTTTAGCATAATATGTTTTTCCAGTTTCAAAGCCTTGAATAGTTACTGCGTTATTCGTTACACTACCAATACATTTATATCCCATATTTGGAATATACACATATATATCATATCCTGCTGCACCAGATATCTTACTCCAACTTAATGTAGATGATTCTCCTAATTTTGTAACTTTTAAGTCTTTTATTGCATCTAGCACTGTAGAATCATTACTATTAGATATATTTATTGTAATAATGTTTGAATAATTAACTGAATATCTTCTACTTCCATTAGCTGTTAATTGATATGCTCTTACTTTTATATTATATACAACATTTGGTTGTATTCCTGTTAGATATACACTATTTGTTAAACTATCTCCTAAGTAACAGTATTTTCCATTATTAAGGCTAGCATATACTTCATAACCAGAGGCATCTGACACAGTATTCCATTGTAAATATGCTTTTTCTCCTATCATTCTATATCTTAGTTCTGTTACTGTTGTAGACGATGTTGCTAATGTTTCTGTGCTTACGGCTACTAGCATTAATAGTACAATTAAGAAAATTTTTAAAAGTATGCGTTTCTCTTTTATCATAAAATTTCTTCCTTCCTTATATAAAATCTACTTATGCAATAATTATATTTAGTCTATTTTTTACACGTGCTTATTGTACCATATTTTATGTTTACTGTCAATTATTTCTTTCAAAACTTAATTTTCCCTAAGATAAAAAAATTAAAAATATTTTTAATTTCAAAAAAGAGAACTAAATAAAGACTTAGTCTTTATTCAAGTTCTCTTTTTATTCTATACTTAGATATTTGATTCAAAAAATATTTCTAGAATATCCATCATTATATATTCCTATTCTATGCTCGTTATTATTTAATTCACCAACTACTAATTTATAAAAATATGGTTTTCTTACACTTATTGTGATTTCACTATCAATATTTTTTAATAATGTTTCTATAAGTTCCTTATAGTATCTATCTTCCTGATATACTCCAGCACTATGCATTTCTCCCCATTTACCTAAAAAGCCAGCTTGAACTATAGATATGATATCTTTATTCTTATTTATAACTGTTGATACTTGTTCTATATGCTTTTTTATCATTTCAAATGATTTTGGTTCTTTACCTGCTTCTCCATCTAAATTTACATTTCCAGAAAGTTCATTAAGATTAATCTGAAAATTTAATAATTTTATCTCTTATTGCATTATCACATGAATGCTGTATATCATCATACTTTTTAATAAAACATACTATCTGTATATTCGATTTGTTCTTGTAACACTAGTTTCTTGTCAATCTCTGATTTATTTATATATTCTTCTTCAAAGAAACTTTCTATTAGTTCTTTTTCTGCCTCTTTATATTTTATTTTTGCTTGCTATGCACCTTTTATTAATCCATTTTTTCCAAATAATGCATTAATGCTTATCAATGCTAAAATTATTAATATCTCTATTGTTATCGCTAAAGCTATTAATGTTATTCCTCTTTGTTTTTCTACTATAATATAGTCATTTGTTTTCATTCTCCTTTTATTTTTCATTATATTATATTTTTTTCTTTTTTCAATTCTCTCTATTATTACATATATTTTTCTATCTATTGATAATACTTCTTTAAAAATAGTGCATAAAAAATGAATCCATTTTAATTTGGATTCATTTTTTATTTTATTATATTACTTTTTAGGTAATACAAATTTTAAAATTAGAGTAATTCCACCGATTAGTATCAATGCTATAACAGCAATTAGTATGTATTGGATGTGAACTTCTCCTGTAGGTGCTATAATTCTAACTTCCTCTGACATATTAGCATCTACTTCTGATGGTTTTTCTAGAGGATTTTGATTTCCTACTATCGAATATGCCATTCTTCTACCAACAGAGTTGCTTGTTTTAAGAATTTCTACCATATTATTATATGTCATATCATCATCCGTATTTTCTGTTGTAATTACTTGGCTTAGTACTAATTCTTTTTCTCCTGTTGACTGTCCTGGAATTAATGCATCTCCAAAGTCTGATGATTCTACAATAGTCTTAAATGATGTAAGTTTATCATAATTATTACCATTTATTAAGTTATTTTCACCATTATATTCTGCTCCATCTGGTATTAAATTATCTACTGTTGTCATGTTCCATCCGTTATTTCTATCATCACCATTAAATTTAATATTATTTGCTATATAATCTACAACTTGGTTTACAGATGTTGTTACTTTTGCTCCTCCAGGCTCACCTAAGTAATAGTATTGTTCACCCTCATAATCTGTCTCACCAGCATTTTTAACACTAATTTTATATGTAATCTGTACAGTAGCACCATGCATTAATTCTTCATCCATTGATAAATCTATAAAGCCCTTTTCTGCGCTTTGAATATATTCATTAAGTCTTTGATCTCTATATGAATATCTATTTCTGCCTGATTCTCCATAATAATCATCATATTTTCCATTTGTCATAAAGTTTTCAATCGAATAAGGTTTATGATCAAGCCATAAAACGTTATCTGCTATTTTGTTATCTACAGCATCAAATAATACTGTGCCATTAGCTAATGTTACTTTTATGTTACTAACTGATTTATCAATTTCTAATTGTGCTTTTGGTCTCTCAACTAATCCAAAGTCAATATCATTTGCTTTTTCATAATCAAGTTCTATATCAATAACACCAGTTTCAGCTGTCATATATGTATTGTCAATTAATTCATTAATCAATGCATTCATTTGTGATTCGTCATATTCTACCCCATTATAACTTGGTGTTACATATGGAGATGCTAAAACTTCTGCTTTGTGATTTAACATTTCAGAATTACTATAATCAATAACAGCTTCTCTTCCTTGAATATTTCTTAACTCATTAAAGTTCTCTGTATCATTATAAAGTTTTTCAAATATTTGCGGAGTAGTCCATAAGTCTTTTGCATCTGATACTCGTTGTCCATATCCTTCTGCTCCTTTGATGTCATATCCATATGAAGCTGTTGTATTTTGGCCTACTACATCTTTATAGCCTTTATACTGTCTACTTGTGTCCCTCTCATCTGGATTGGTAATATCTTTTTGCTCCATACCTGCTTGATAAATTGTTGATTTAAAATCTTGTCCGTTATAAGACACAGAATTTAATCCACCATTTCCGTCTAGTTTTACATTGCTCTCATTATCTCCATAGTAGAAACGAACAAAGTAATAACCTGGTATGTAATTTGCTAGTTCATAATATCCGTTGTCATCAGTTACAGCCTCTCTCCATATAAATTCTCTACCATCGCTCAATTTTTCAACTAATTGAACTGTAATTCCTTTTATTTTTCCTTCATTATCTTGTAAAATACCGTCTCCAATATATGATTCTCCCGCTTCTACTGTTCTTTCATCTTCCCATACTACGCCATCTACTTTTCTTATCTTTCCTTCATCAACAAGAATTCTTACTCCTGGAGCTCTATCAGTATCATCTTCGAAGTTCTTTTCATATCTGCCTCCACCTTGAATATCTTCCTTCATTAAGTTTCCTGGTACAGAATCTCTATCTATTAAGCCTGCAACATCACTTGAATTCTTAACAACTCCATTTGGAAGTTGTGTATTGTCGTCATAGAAAGTCTTAAATCCATTGATCTCTGCATAATTCAATTTTGGCGTATCAGAATTTCCATCTCGTTCTTCATCAACAATAACCTTACCATCATTTTTATTAACTTGGAAAGTTAAATAAATATATGCTGTTTCACCACTTTCAAGTACTTTATCTTCTAATCCTGTTATATAAACAGCATTATATGAGTCTCCATCAATATCACTATGAGTACTACTTCCATATTTACTTTTATCTGAGCCGTTAATTGATCTGCTATTTTTAATTTCTTTAACATCCTCTTTATCCATTGCGTTATAATATTCGTCATCATCTATGTCTGTAGTTAAAGAATCACCATTTTCGTACATTATCCAAGATAAGTCATTTCTATACGTATAGTCTTTATCATAGAAATCTACTATTTCCTGTATTTGAGTTCTAGTAGACATTGATTGATTTCTTACTGTTAGCCTATAGGTTATGAAGATTTCTAGTGGATCTCCTGGATGATTTTTTGCCAAATCTACTTTATAGTTGTAATCTGATAAATATAATTCTTCATCATATTGTAATCCATAATAATCTTCATAATCTGACATTCTGACATTAATGTCCCAATATGTGTTATTATCATTACCATCTGCTTTATTATTTCCACTACCATCAGTGTCCTCTGCTTGTCTCTTACTGTAAGAATGTACCGCTGTCTTATCATTGATTTTTAAAACTGCTTTATATACATCTTTACGAAATGCTGAATCATATTCTTGTCTTCTCCATAAGCCTTGATTTATATAGAATATTCCTGGATAAAGTGGTTCATACGTCTCACCTTTCCATTCGATTGATTCTGAACGATAGTTTCCTTTACGAGCCTCTGCGACTGTTTCGTATTCGCCATCATCACTATTTACCCAGAATTTTTCTTGTGTAGGGAATAAATCGTATGAAGCTCCTTGTGCTTGTGTGTATGATTCTATCTTACAATCTTCTATAAATTGTAATTTTTGCCATAATTCTGAATCTTTTCCTGCTATTTCTTCATAAATTTTCTTCAAAGCTGATTCATCTGGAAATGCTTTATTTTTTTGAATATATTCTCTTACTTTTTTTGAAATAGTACCTTCACTAAATGTGTCTGTTTCTAATCCATCTTGATCATATAAGTAACCATCTACTAATTGTGTATTTGTTTGACTATAAGTTCCGTTATCACTTAAAGTATATCCCATCAAATCTCTTTGCGTAAATGTAACATTATACGATCCTGTATGTCCTAAACTATTTGACGATGCATAACTTTCTGGATATGAACGAATTTCCGCAAATTTATTGTCCAAATTATTTCTTTCATCTGGTTTTTCTGTTCCTTTAGATGTGATTTTCCATTCTGTTGTATTGTATAAACCTGCATTTGTCATTCCTTTTACTGAACTATATCTTCCACTAGTTGTCGTTAAATATTCTGTTGGTAAATATAACTGTCCATTATATTCAAAAGTAACATAATATTTATGAGTTGGATCTAACCCTTTAAAGAAATAATCTCCATTTTCATCTGTATAAGTAGGATTAATTCTAGACATTACATTCCCTTCTGAAGGATCTGTTTTCAAAGTAGCTATAGTTCCATCTTCTTCATATAATGTAACTTTTACATTTTTTAAAGGTCTATCCACATTTGGGGTATTATTTACACCATCTGCCTTTGATTCCTTTGTTGTTATACCATCTTCCCAGACATTACCACCTAAATCTATTGTAGGTGGAAGTGTTAGTTCTGGAGGTGGAGTTTCTTCTTGTGGTTCATCATCATCTGGTTCATCATCATCTGGTCCACCTGGATTATCTGGTCCATCTGGATTATCTGGTCCGTCTGGTCCGTCTGGATTATCTGGTCCATCTGGATTATCTGGTCCATCATCATCTGGCTCATCATCACCCGGTTCATCAGCTGGTAAGTCAACTGATATATCTAATTCTTCCTCATAAAGACTCCTAATAGCATCAGCTGCCATCAACCATTGTTGTGGATTTTTTTCAGACTTCTTTACTCCTATTAATTTAGCATATCTACCAGTTGCTAACATATATTGAAATTTTATTTTTAGATCAATTTTAGTAATTCTTTTTGAATCATCTTTATCTAGACCCTTATTTGGATTTTTTAATACAAGTCTAAATTCTTGATCTGATTCAGGATAACTTTGTGATGTTTTATCTACTTTCGTAGTACTATCTGGACTGAAAAAGTCTAATTTTATTTCTTTTTCTTTTCCAGTAGTTTTATCCTTAACAAAAACTTTTTCTATCTTTAAATTACTATTTACTACTTCACCCTTCTCATTATAACCTACAACTTGCATTCCTGACATACCACAAAACATACGCCAATCTGCTCCTTTATAACTAACTATAAAGTTTCCTACTGAAATTTCATCCGACTCATCGTCATAGTCAACCTGTACAGACTTAGAGCTATCCTCGGGATTTAATCCTTTATTCCTAATAGCATAATCATATGTAGCATAAATTAAATTCTCAACAGTATAATCCGGCGTCTCTCCATGCCCATAATTATCCGTCCTATTGCCAATAACAAGTTTATGATTTGAGTAACTATCTCCATCTTCTGTATAATGAGCTGATATTTTACTATTTGTATTAGCATTCCATACTTCATAATTTCTTAAATTCCAAATTGCACGTTGCTTTGTTACACTCCACTGCCCAATCGGAGCATCCGAAACAATATATGCCGCAGCTGGTGGTAAATCCCACATACTATAAACTTTCCATACGGTACCCGGATCAGTAGCACCACCTGGGTTAATACAGAATATCATAAAACCGTCAAGTAAAGGTATGTCATGTACATTCTTATAGGTTCCATCATATGTCCATGTTCCAGTATTAATTTTATAAGCATATGTAGATGGATCTATTTGTCCAGAAAGCAATGAACCTCCACTTCCTGCATCCATCTTAGCCTGAGATATTCGCATTAAGTTTACTTCTTCACTTATAAGATTAAGTAGTGTAATTATTAATAAAATAACTGCCATTATCAATAATAAATTTTTTAAAATCTTATTTTTCATAGTTTTCCTCCTTTCTTTTACTTTTTCTCCTTCGTTTTGATTAAAACACGTTTCTTAATTTCATAAATTGCAAATCCAAGTAATACAATAACTCCTAACGCAAGCGTTACATATATAATTCCATTACCTGTTACAATTGATATAATAACATCTGCTCCTGATATGTCGTCTTCATCTGATGCTTTATTTCCTGGAGTAGAATCTATATCTGGTATTCCTTGTTCATTATAGCTCTCATAAATTTCAGCATTATTATTTAAATTTCCTAAGCTTTCTTCTGTAATCCTTGCTGTTAAAATTAAAGTTAATTCTTTTGATTCTCCTGGATTAATTATTTCATTTTCTAAACTTGAATTATAAATATTTCCATTTTCTGATAAATACCAATTCTTATTTAATTCTGTACTAAAGTTTGTATGTTGAGGTATATAATCTACAATTTTCTTTGCATACCCAGCAATTGCACCTTCATTTGTTACCACAATTTTATACTCAATAGCAACATTGCTTTGTCCCACATTACTTCCTAGAACTTCTATTTTAGCTACTTTTTCATTTGAATAGTTAAAAGTATTAGTTCCTGCTGTTGGAGTTGTTCTTGTAATTTTGCTAACATATTTATCAATTCTTAAATCAAATTTTTCAGATACATATAGTCCAATATCAATATCACGTACATTTGAGTCTTTTATTGTAATAACATTTGTAATTCCTGCTATTCTTCTTTGTCCATCAATTGTCATGTTAATATCAATAGCATCTGAATTTTCTCCTTCATCTATGCCATCTGCTTGATAAGTAGTAATACTATATCTTGATGCATCATACAAAAATGCTACCAAATATTCTCCCTTTAATACATTATCAAATTGATACATACCATTACTATCAGTAGTTGCTGTCATTTCTTCATTTGTTGTAGAATCTTTTACAACTGTATTATCTTTTTTATAAAGTAATTTTACTGTTATTCCGCTTAATAGTTGTTCGTCTTGGTCACGCTTTCCATCTTTATTAGAGTCTAACCATGCTGTACCACTAATTTTATATTTATCACTAGCAGAAGGGTTTTCTTGCTGTTCATGAAGTTCTTCATCATATTCTATTGTAGTAGATACAGTATTAGTTTTTACTGCCTCAAAATTACTTGCACCAACATAAAAGTTTGTTTCTACAGTTTTATCATTTTTATCTTCTAACAACCTTGCTTTTGCTGTTAAAGTAATCTCTGTAGTTTCTCCTCCTTTTAGTTCGAAAATACTAATGCTGTTATTCGTTAATGTACTAACTGTATTAGCTGTTTCACCATATGTATATGTTCCTTCTATAAAAGCTAATTCTTCTGGGAATAAAGCATTAACTTCTATGTTATATATTTCTGCTTTTCCTTTATTAGTAATACTTAGTTTATAAGTAACTGTTTCCCCCTCTTTAATATATTTAGGTGTTGCAGTTAATTCTGATACTTCTAAGTCTATTATTTCAGCCACATTATCTATTATATTAGAATAATGTTCTCCCGTACTATCTGCCGTAGCCATTGTCATCATAGAAACTTTTCCTGTAAATTCCTTAACTTGTAACTTTAAAGTAATTACTTTCATAGTAGATAAAGTATCAATATTTATTTGTACAGCATTATTTTCTTGATTATATATAATTGGGTCCCCAGATTCTTCTTCATCATACCAATGTTCTTTTATCACCGCACTTTTATATTCCATTCCTTCATGTATAGGAATATTTACCATAACATTTTGTAAGCTATCTATTCCTGAAATATTCTCAACATATATCATATATTCAATATTCTGGTTATTAGTTAGAATAGCACCTTCTTCTATATCACTAGTCATTTCAAGCCCTATTTTTCCTTGTAACACTTTCAATACACATTCGTTTGAAGGAATTCCACTTGGTACTTCATCTGTGATAATGGTTAATTTACATGGTATTTCTGCAATCACTTCATCTTCTGGTTTTGTACTACTATCTATATTTTTATTTATTCTTATATAAAAAGGTAATTCTTCTATTTCTCCAGGTTTTATTGTTCCTAAATCAATAGTTACTTCTTTATCTTCCATGTCATAAAATCCACTAACTGTTTCATTTCTTACATAATTTGTATGTTCCGGAATAGGAAGATTTATTTTTGCATTTGTTGCTGGTACAGAACCTGTATTTTTTACAGTTACTTTCATTTTTACAATCTGTCCTTCTCTAATTGTGTCAGCTATTGGTTCTAAGTTTACTTCTAGTTCTGGACCTGTTCCTGTTTCTGCACCTAGAATAGCTGATTCTCTATATTCAGCCATTTTCCCAATTGAAGAAACATTATTATAATATACTTTATACATTTCGTAAGAACTATTGTTATATGTTAAGTTAGCTGGTATTTCTACATTATAATTAAAGTCTATTACTTCTCCTTTTCGCATCTCATAATTATTTGTAATAATCATATAAGACTTTGAGTTTGCAGTTACATTTGTTGACCATTGGTTATCATCATTATCTAATTCTTTTGTTGCATCTGTTTTATCTGAATAATATATTGTATAATTTTCTGGCTCAATTCCTGATACTTCTATAGGTTTACTTAATTTTGCATCAAAAGTTGATCCTAAATTATCAGATGTGTCTATCTTTTTATTATCCTTTGCTGGAAGCCTTCCTAAAATAACAACATCTTCAATTTCATTATCATAGTTATTAATAACTTTACCTGTAATAGTAGCTACTTTTTGGTCTGCATATGTATCAATCTCAGCGGTAGCTTTTTCGTCTGTTATTGACAAAACTTGTTTTGCATTGTCTGCATAATTTGAAATTCCATTTGCAGCAACAACTCCAGCTGGTGCAATAAAATTAATATCTGTTTCCACTTTTCCTGATTTATTTGTTGATAATTCATTTTTATTTGTGAATTCCATTTCTATTTTGGCTGTACTGTTTGGTGTAAGTTCTTTTATAGTAATATCTGCTTCAATAACAAGAATTGTTCCTTTATATTCTGCATTAGTCGTATATTCTGTTTGTGTTCCCTCTAATTCAACTATAATAAGCGGACAGCTTTCATCCATTTTAGCATCTACTTTTTTTATCTTTAATCCATTTTCCATCAATAATTTTGCATTATTTAATCGAACTTGACTAATACTTGATGGTAATGTGAATTTCAAAGTTGGCTCTTTATATAGCGCATTATAAATACTAGATGTATCTAAACTTGCCCTTAACTCAACTTTTTTATTTTCTACAACAGTACTTAAATCTTTTTTGCTAACTTCTACTTGTGCTACCGACTTAACTTCTTTTAATTCAATATCTTTTTCCAAATCTATCGTAGAAGTATCTGCTTTTCCTTCTAATTTTGTCCTTAATACTATAAAATCTTGCATTTGTTTTTTAGAATAATCTATTGTTTTACTAATTGCTTTTTTTACTTCGATTGTTATTTTTCCTACTGAAATTGGCTTACTCGTCCTAATTACTAATTGGTTATTATTAAATTCACTAAGATCTATTATATAATTTCCATTATCATCTTTTTCTGTTTCTTTATTAATTTGAGCAATAATATTTTCATTTTCGTCAAGAATTTCTATATAGCCTTCCTCGCCTAATATCTTATTAAATACTTCTTCACTAATGCTTATCTCTTTATTATAAGCATAATTTTTATCTTCAATAGTTGTTAAACCTTCTTGTCCATCTTCTCTTACAAAAGTATCTATTCCTTGCTCGAATTCTATATTATCTGTTAAATCCAAATTATTTATTGTTGCACTATATTTTACCCAATAATCTGTTTCTTCTCTTTTTTCATCTGTCGCATCATAATTTGCATAAACATTACCTTTTGCAAGTTTTTTAACTGCCGACATTGAGAAATCTGATATTGTACCTAATGCAGTATCCATTTGAATTTCTTTTTCTACAGCTGGAGCTTCTACTATTAATTCTTCATTATTGTACAATGAAACATTAGCCTGTACCTTTACTTTTGAATTAATTCCACTGTCTACAACTGCATCATAAGCCTCTTTTCCATCAAAAACAAAAGTTACTAAATATTCATCTTGTGCATCTTTCATCCAACTGATTTGTCCGTTTTCATCTGCATCATTTCTTACTTGAATATTAACAACTCCTTGTTCTACATCATAATTATAGTTATCTTCTTTAAAATCAATTCCATCATTTTTTCCATTTGTACTCTTAGTGTAATTTGCTGACACAAAAACTTTTGCTGGCTTTATTCCATCAATTTCTGGAGCTGTTACAGCAATATTAGTTTCCTTAACTGGCAATTTACTATCTACCACTTTAGAGTTCACTTTTGCTTGCACCATTACACCATAAATCTCATCTTTTACATATGGAATATATTTTACAATCTCTGCATCAACAGAGACTTCAACTTCTTTACGGTTCCATGAAATTTTATTAACAATTTCTTTTGATACAGAATTTTCTTTTCCACCTGCATCAACATAAGTTCCATGAAATACAACTTTGCTTTCCTTTGCAAAATTGTCTACTGGAACACTGTTTGTATCTAATAACACAACAGGAATCTCTATTGTTACATTAGAACCATTATTTATTTGTTTTAATGCAATACTGCAATTTTGAATATCAATACTTTGAATATATTCATTTTCTATATTTTCCGCTAATTTAAAATTAACATCTTCAAATTGTATCGTAGCATCTTTTAGATATCCAGAATTTTTAACGTTGATGTTTAAGTATGTTTTAACACCTTCACCTTCTGTGCTAGCTACTATTACATGTCCTCCGCCTTCTAGATATGCATTAAATTCTACGTTATGATTTTCAGTTATATTATCCTGTACTTCAAGCTCGCTTTCACCCAATGCATAAGTAATACTGTACATACCAAGTACTATTAAATTTGCTCCCATCAGTGTAATAACTAGCATAATGGCAATTATTTTTTGAAATAATTTGTCCATAATAACCTCCTAGTTTTAATATTTCAAAATATATTATACGACATTTTACAGCTTTTTTCAAGGTTTTAGCAATTTTTTCAAAACTTTTTATGTATAATAAACTTATATTATATATATTTATTATATATTTTAGCATTTTTAATTAGTAATTCAATTAAATCATTATTAACCTATTCCATAAATATCCAAGCCTATTTACGGAAATAGAAAAAACATCTTATATTACATTTATATTACATTTTTTTTACAATTTTGCAATAATAATTTTTTGCACATTTTTACTTATTTTGAATATAATATTATAGTTTCTATAACATATATTAAACATATAGAGGTGATGTGAGAAAATGAATCAAAATATTGATATGGAAAAGGTTATGGCAATGCTATCTAAAATGGATAAAAAAGACTTAGAAGAAGGTCTTAATAAAGTAAGTAAAATATTAAACTCTAAGGAAGCTGATCAAATTATTAATAACATAAAAAGTAATCATCCTTAGAAAAATGCAATCTTTTTAAAGGAGGTTTAAAATGAATGAAGATATGTCTAATTTGATGAATCAGATTGAGCAAATGATGAAAAGTAATAAAATACCAGAAAACATAAAAGAGATTATGGGGCAATTCTCAAATACCACAGCAAAATCTAATTCTCAAAACTCTGAAAATGGTAAAACTACAAATATTTCTAATTCTGACATAAATTCTGATTCTTCACAGACCTCCAATCCTGAATTTGATGTTGCTACTTTTATGAAAATGAAAAAGGTTATTGACTCTATTAATATGAATAAAGATGATCCGAGAGCTAATTTACTTTTGTCATTAAAACCGTACTTAAAAGACAGCCGTAAAGAAAAAGTTGATCAATATATACAAATCTTTAAAATAGGAAAAGTATTTGAAATTTTAAATCCTTCAGGTGGTGAAAGTTCAAAATGATATATTCTCCATTTTATATACCTTATAATAAAAGATTATATAACACAAAAAATGCATATTCCCATCAAGTTCCCAGGAATATGCATTCTTATGAAAGAATCCATTCTATACCAAATAATGGACTCAAAATTAACACTAATTCAACAAACAAATTAGATTTATCAAAAAATCAAACAAAAGAAAATAATAACTATAACAATAACAAGTATAATACTATGCTTTTCAATTTTTTTGGTCTAAAGTTATATTTTGATGATATTTTACTAATTTGTCTAATTTTCTTCTTATATAATGAGGGTACAAAAGATGATGATCTTCTAATTGTTTTAATATTACTACTATTAAGTTAAAATTATTCTAATATAAGTTCTTCTTTATCATTAATATATGCTGATGTTTTAATAGTAGTAATTTCTCCTTCTTCCTGCTTTTCCACTTCTTTTACAATATCAGCAATTCTAATTTGAGTAGCACTAATTGCTACTGCTTCTATTACTGCATCTCTATTTCCTTTTGCCCCTGCATGTGCTAGACCTCTTAATTCACCTACTACTATAATATTTTCTCCTGCTATTACTTCTGCTCCTGGATTAACATCTCCTATAATAACCAAACTTCCTTCATATTCTATTTTCTGACCAGAGCGTAAAGAACCTTTATGAAATCTTGTTTCAGAAGTTGCTATATCTTTATAAAATGATTTTTTTATACCATGTAATCCTAAAACCCTTGGACTATCAAATTCAATCTGAACATCAATAAATTGCCTAATAAGAGATTGTATTTCGTCCATTTCCTTATTTTTCAAAACTTTCCCAATAACTAAAATCGGAGTTTTATCATCTTGATAAAGGTTTTTTAATTCTATCATTTTCTTCTTTAAATTAGCAATAATTTCTTTTTGTTCTGCATCTTCTTCTATTTTTATAATAACTTGATCCTTTTTCATACTAATGGTAACGTTATTTTTCAACATATATATTACATCCTTTCTATCGAATACCCTGTGTGCTTGGTACTGCTTGCATATTTTCTGTAACCGATTTTGCATTCATTCCAAAATATTCTGCCATAATCTTTTTAGCCACTTCTGCCGTATATGATCCTGTACCACCATGTTCTACAATAACAGCTACTGCTATTTCAGGATTATCATAAGGTGCAAATCCTACAAACCATGCATGGGCATCTTCTCCTTCTTTTGTTTGTGCTGAACCCGTCTTTCCACCTACATCAATATTAAAATCAGCAAAGGTTGAATATGCTGTTCCTCCATATTCGCTAGTAACACCCTTCATTCCTTTTAAAATAGCTTGTATATTTTCTGGCTTAATATTTAAATCTTCTACTGTTTCATTACCAGTTTCTATTTTTTTGCTCGAGTATTCATCTATTTCTTCTCTAGGCACTTCCGTACCATCTGCACGGATAATAGATTTTATTAATGTTACATCCACATTCTTTCCACCATTAGCAATCATACTAACATACTTTGCCATTTGAATTGGAGAAAAACTATTATAGCTTTGACCTATTGCTGCTGATAATGTATCTCCCTCATACCAATCTGCATTATCAATGTCTTTCGCAGTCTGTGGATTTGCTAATGTTCCACTTGTTTCTCCTAATAATTCAATTCCTGTTCTTTTTCCTAATCCTAAATAACTAGCATACCTTGAAAGATTATCAATTCCAACACGATATCCTACTTCATAAAAGAAATAATTACAAGATTGAGTAATTGCTTGAGACACATTCAAATATCCATGCCCTGTTCCATAACTGGTATAATACCAACATACAGGATGATGTCCTTTTGGATAAATTCCAGTATCGTTAATGAGTGAGGTTGGTGTTATTTTTTCTGTTTCTAATCCTGCCAAAGCAGATGCCATTTTAAATGTAGAACCTGGAGCATAACTTCCTGATACCGCTCTATTATATAAGTTATCCCCCTCCAAATAAGAATCATAAACATCTTGTGGAATTCCGTCTCTAAATAACTCTGGTGTATAGTCTGGATAACTAACTAGTGCAAGCACCTCTCCTGTTTTGACATTCATTACTGCTACTGCTCCAGCATCTGCAGAATGTTTTTCTCCATATTTTCCTTGTGCAATATCTTTTATATTTTGTTCTAGTGCATCTTCTGCTACCTTTTGCAGATTTGCATCTATTGTTAAAATAACATCTGATCCTGCAACCGCTTCTTCTGTAACATATTCACTTGTAATTGTTCCATCAACACTCATATCAATCTGTTTTATTCCATCTTTTCCTTTTAGATAGTCTTCAAACACATATTGAATTCCCATTTTTCCAATAATGTCATCATTGCTATAAGTATCTTTTCTTGTTTCATATTCTTCACTGTCAATAGCACCAACATATCCTAATACATGTGAAGCTAAATTTCCCATTGTGTAACTAACAATCGGCTTGGTAATAACATTCATACCTGCTAATTGATTATTTTGTTCTCTAATTTTTACAGCACTATTCCTGCTGATACTACTTGCGAGCTTTACAGACTTTGTTGCACTATATCCATCTCTTGTAATTTCATAACGAATTGTCATAATCTTTCTGGCAAGTTGATTATCATCAGTTGTAATTTTATATCGATTTTTTAAATAATAAAAGGTCTGTTCTGCTGAATAGCTTTTATCTATTTCATAATTTTCTTTCCATTCTTCAATAGTTTCTTGATCCTTATAAGTAAATTCAAAAGGTTCTATTTTAATAGGAAGATTATCAACATATGTATCTTTATTCTCTTCTAATATTCCAATAACAATTTCAATTGCCTTATTAAGTGCTTCATCATCTACTTTTGTACGATAAATTTCTAATCCGAATCCAGTTTCATTTGTAACTAGGTCAACCCCTGTTCTATCTTTAATGGAACCTCGAGCAGCTTTCAAAACTGATTCTCTCGTTAATCTAGTATTAGAAGTTTCTCTATATTCTTCACCATGAACAATCTGCAAATTGAAAAGTTGAATCAGTAAAATAATACCAATAATATACACAAGCGTTGTAACTAAGTTATATCTTAATTTAATTCCCCTACCAGCTTTGTCCAACCTTTCACCTTCTTTCTATTCCATCAATTTTAAAAATATCGTGTTAAAATATTTTTCGTTTTGAAAACATTTTCTAATGCATAACCTAATTTTCGAATTATTGGATATATGATAACAATAATCAAAATATTATATATTATCTCTACGAATAAAATTTTCATAAAGCTAAATATTTCTAATGGTATTCCCAATCGTACAATATTAAATAAGTATCCTCCTAATTCATAAATAACTGTACAAATAACTACCATTAGCATAATTGTAAATCTACTTTCCTTTGAAAAATTTTTATCTAAATATTCTCCTAGCATTCCTATTATAGCTAACAAGACACCCGAGATTCCTATTGTCCTTCCTAAAAGTAAATCTAAATATAATCCTAAAATCAAACCAAAAATTGTCCCCATTTTTCTTCCTGCAAATAATCCTATAAATAAAACAAATATAATAAATAAGTTTGGTTTAATTCCTCCAATAGTAAACCAACTAAAAAAATTTGCTTGAAGAAAATAAACTATAAAAAAAGCAATAATTAAATATATAGTTGCTAAAACTTTTTTCAATTGGTTTCCTCCTTGTCTTTATTTTGTTTCATTATTTAAAATAACTAAAACTGTGTCTAGTTTACGAAAATTTACAGCTGTTTCAACAATAGCATATCTATCTGTTATATTATTTGTATTAATTACTTCTCGAATTGTTCCAATATGAATTCCTTTTGGATAAATTCCTCCTATTCCAGAAGTTTCTACACTGTCACCTTGTAAAACACTAGCATCTGTTGGAATATAAGTTGCTTTCAATGCAGTACTATCTTCTAGTGTTCCCTGAACAATAATTGTATCATTTGTTGTGCTAATTTTACTTGTCACTGCCGTTGCTGTATCTATAATTGTTTGTACTTTTGCAGTATGAGCTGTAACAGAAATAACATGACCTACCAGCCCTTCATCTGCAATAACTGTCATATTTTCCTGAATACCATCTTCAGAACCTACATTTATTATAACTGTATTACTATAATTAGTGATGTCACGATTAATAATATAGGCTGGAATTGTAGAATAGTTTTGGTATTTATTTTTCAAATTAAGATATTCTTTTAATGTGTCATTTTCTGCCTTAACAACTTCAAATTCTCTTAAAGTTTGCTCCAATTCACTATTTTTTTTCTTTAACTCTTCATTCTCAGATTGCAACACTTCTATACTTTCAAAAAAGCTATCATTCCCAGCAATTTTATTTTTTAAATAGGTTAGTCCATTTTGAATCGGCATTACAAGATTATTGACTATATTTTCAATATAAGACACTTTGGATACATCTGTATTTGTTGCAACTACTAATAAAATTAAAAAAATAATAGTAATAATAATACCAACAATTCCTGTTTTTTTATTTTTATACATATTTTTCTCCTAAATCTTACTTTCTTTTTCTAGAATTTATTAAAATTGTTTTTAATTTTTCTAAATCTTCTAATGTTTTTCCTGTTCCTTTTACAACACATTGCAAAGGTTCTTCCGTAACATAAACTGGCATTTCAGTACGAATAGCTAATAACTTATCTAAATTTTTTATTAGAGCTCCTCCTCCAGCAAGGACAATTCCTTTTTCCATAATATCAGATGATAATTCTGGTGGTGTTCTCTCTAGTGTCTGCTTTACAACCTCTACTATTTTTTCAATTGACTCTCTAATAGCAAATTCTATTTCTGTTGAAGTAACTTGTACCGTCTCTGGCAAACCTGTAGCTAAATCCCTTCCTCTCACTTCCATACTAGCTTCCGTTACAAGTGGTAAAGCACATCCTAGTTCTTTTTTTATTTCTTCAGCTGTAGTAAGCCCAATTGCTAAATTCTTTTCTTTTCTAATATAATTAACAATATCTTCGTCTAATTCATCTCCTGCTATACGAATAGAATTACTAACTACAATTCCTCCAAGTGAAATAACTGCTACTTCTGTAGTTCCTCCACCTATGTCAACAATAATATTTCCATTTGGCTCAGCAATATCCATATTAGCGCCAATTGCAGCCGCCATAGGTTCTTCAATTAAATATACTTCTCTAGCACCGGCCTGTAAAATAGATTCTTCTACTGCTCTTTCTTCTACCTCTGTAATACCCGATGGAACTCCCACAACCACTCTAGGTTTCCCTATATTATAACGTTCTACAATTTTACCTATAATATTCTTTAACATTAATTGTGTTGCTGTGAAATCTGCAATTACACCATCTTGTAATGGTTTAATTGCTTTAATCTCCATTGGTGTTCTTCCAAGCATTTCTTTTGCCTCTTGCCCCGTTGCTAAAATATTATTAGTTTTGCAATCAATTGCAACAACTGATGGTTCGTTTAGAATAATCCCTTTGCCTTTTAGTGTTACCAAAATATTAGCTGTTCCTAAATCAATTCCAATATCTTTTGAGCCAAAGCTAAATAATTTCATTTTTAATCACCTTTCTTATTTTCTAAGTCATAAAAAATACTTTTAAATCTTCCATCACCCAGTATAATATGATCTAACAATTCTATTCCTAAAATCTCAGCTGCTTTCTTTAAATTTAATGTAAATTCAATATCTGATTTACTTGGAGTGGTATCTCCACTAGGATGATTATGTACTAAAATTATCTTTGGTGCACCCATTTTTATAGCATCTATTAAAGCATCTTTTGGCATTAATATAGCACTATTAGTAGCACCAAAACATATATCCACTATTCGAAGAACAGTATTTTTAATATTTAGTACTACTACTTTTACAATTTCTCTTTTCTCATATCTTAATTCATTCATTAATAAGTTTGCGATATCTATAGGAGATTTAATTTGTACTGGATTATCTGTAACTGGCTTAGAAATTCTCTTTGCAAATTCACATACAGCTTTAAGCTGAATTGCTTTTATTCTTCCTATTCCTTTTATTTTTGTAAAATCTTCTATAGACATATCTTGTATAAATCTCAAATTATCTTCTCTTTTATAGTTCATAGAAAGTACTCTTTGGGCAATTGCAAGAGAACTTTCTTCTTTTGTACCACTTTTTATAATAATTGCTAGTAGTTCTGCATTAGATAATGTGTGTGCACCGTACATTTCTAGCTTCTCATACGGTCTTTCTGAAATAGGGAGTTGTTTCATTTTAATAGACATAGAAAATTTTCCTTTCTTTGCCCCCTAAATATTAAAAAGAAAAAATATACATGAATCCAAATTATACTTTTCGATAAATAAAAATAGCAAGTATCATTCCAATAATACTTGAAATTGTTATTTTAAAGGTAAAACCAAATGAAAGTGTGATAACACTTAAATTTAATTCTACTGGCTGTGAAATTCCGAAAGATTGTCCATAAGATAACCACCATAAAAAATCTACTCTTGATGCTAGTTCACCAATAAGACCTCCTACTACAATTCCACATAGTATAAATAATATCAATATCCATATATTTTTTTCTCTTGTTGCCATTTTTATTCCTCCTAAGTACTTCTTTTATATTATCTCTTATATTTGTTTATTTTTATACCTCACTATTATATCTTGCCTAAGCTTTTTTTTCAATATAAATAGGAAATATTTTCTATTTATTTTTATAATAATATATGCTAAAATAGTATGTATATACAAATTTATAATATTGTTTACAAAAAAGACTTTTATTTTAATTTACTTTATGCTATATTTATTAGTACATTTTAAAAAAAAATAAATATGATATATAAAAACATTTATGGAGGATGACAAATGAAATTTGAAAAACTCAGTGAAAATAAATTAAGGATTATTTTATCGAGAAAAGACTTGGAAGAAAAAGATATTAATTTTCACGATTTTATGACGAATTCTTTTGAAACACAAGATTTATTTTTAAATATCTTAGAAGAAGCTGAAGAAAAAGTAGGCTTTAATACTAAAAATTACAAAGTAAAAATAGAAGCATTTGCAATGACTGATATGGACTTTGTTGTGACTGTTACAAGGATGAGCCCAGATATCGATTCAAATTTATCTCCAAAAAAGAAATTTAAAGTTCGTAGAAAGCAATCACAAGATGAATTAAATCAAGCTATTTATCGATTTCATTACTTCGATGATTACTGTAATTTTATACAATATTTATCTCAAAATCATTTAACCACCTCAGTGAATATAGCTAAAGGTATTTTATTATATGAATATAAAAATCAATATTATCTAATACTAAATAACATTAATTTTGAATATCCAAATATTAAAAAATTTTACTCTTCTATTGTCGAATTTGCTACATATATTAATAATGCTAATTTGTTTTTTTCAAAATTGCGAGAATGCGGAAATTTAGTTATTAAGCATAATGCTTTAAAGACTTCTTTAAGATATTTTATAAGAATAAAAAAAGATAATTAAAAAAATCCCAAATGTTAAAATAATAACATTTGGGATTTTTTTAATAAACATAATTTTCTGGATCATATGATATGCCATCTTTTCTAATTTCTAAATGTAAATGTGTTCCATAAGCATTTCCAGTTTCTCCTACTTCTGCAATAAGTTCTCCCTGTGATACGCTCTGACCTTCTGAAACATGTAGTACACTACAATGAGCATATAAAGTTTGCACTCCATTTCCATGAGAGATAACAACATAATTTCCATATCCGTCACCACAGTTTCCTGAATATGTGACTGTTCCACCTGCTGCTGCTTTAATTGGTGTTCCTTCTGAAGCACCTATATCTAGTCCTGTGTGAGCATGATCTCTTACACTATCACGACTTGCAAAACGTGATGTTATAATTCCTGAAACAGGATTTATTAGTGAAATTCCTAATTCAACTTTTGAAGAAGATGTTCCAGAACTATAATTAGAGGCAGAAGGCTCAGAATAATTAGAAGCTACGTAAGTAACGATTGGCCTTTCTTCATATAATTTAGAAATACTTTCTTCTACACTTGTAAATTCCTTAAGTTTTGTGTCATATTTCTCTACAATTCCAATTTCATCAATATTGGCACTATCTTTTTCTTTTAAACTATCTACAATTTTTTCTGCTTCCTTTAAATTTGCCACATATAATTTTTCCTTTTTCTCTTCTGTAATAGCATAATATTTATAATACTTTGTTCCATTACCAGTAACCATGTCATAAATTTCATCATCATTAGTAACAACATCATTTTTTAACAAACAAATTCTATATGTTGGCATAGCATCCACTTGTGCAAATGCTAAATTTTTTTCTTCTTTTGAAGAAATATATTCATTAATTCTAGATTGCAAGTCACTCTTATGAGAAGTATAGCCTACAACTTCTCCATTTAAACTTACTTCATAAGTTGGTTGATAAAATAATACAATCGCTCCTACTACTAGAACCATAGATACTACTATTAATACAACTAATTTTATAGAGGTTCTAAGCCAAACCGCTATATTCCCTATTACTCTAATTTTAAACACTCCTCTCATAATTAATGAAAATATATTACTTATTTTTTATACTCATACATTCTATATAAAAAAAAGATTTTAAACAAAATTTATTATTGTTTAAAATCTCTTATTATTTCATATTCGTAAATATTTACTCAATTTTTCTCTAAATATCTCCGTTTTTCGTTCTTCTTTTATTGTTGTAATTCATCTTTTACAGTTTGAATTTCCGTAATAGTAGCAGGTCCGAGCTGATTTATAATATCCTTTTGCTTGTGCTGTTTTAAAAAGCTCATATTGAAAACTCTCATCATTATTTCGAATTTGTTGCAATGTTTGTCTTAATTGCATATTTTCTGTTTCTGCAATAGCAGTTTGATAAGCTGTAAGGCTTGCTTTTACTCCTGCTAAAATATCATTTACCATTGTTTTTTCGTCCATAAAACTTCCTCCTTATGAATTTAAAAATGACATTAATTTTTGTTTCGTATTTAAAGCATCCTGTGCAGATTTTGTAAACATCTGCTTAATTTGTGGATCTACTGCTTGTGAAGCATAAGTATTTAATTTTTGATATGAAGTTTCATGAGCACCTATAAGATGTCTTAAATTCTGCAATTCTGTTTGACTTAAATTTGGCATAAATTTTTCCTCCTATAATAGAACTGATTAGAAATTAAATTTCTTCTGTTTCTATTATGGTAATTTTTTTATATTTTATACAAAATTTTATTTATTCAATTACCTCTAAACCTGCAAATTTAGCCATTAGCCTCTTATTACCTACTTTATCGAATTTAATATCTAATTTATAGTCTTCACCTTCTTCTTCTATTTTAGAAATAGTTCCTTCCCCAAATTTTTTATGATAAACACGTTGTCCTTCTTGATAAATAGATATATCTACTCCTGTATTTGGCTTTTTATTTAATGAATTTAAAAAGTTTTCTGCTGTTCTAAATTGGAAGCCTGTTGATTTTGCACTTGATGCTACAGCTACTTTACTAGCAATTGGATGAGATTTTATTCCTATTTCATCTTCTCCAAATTGGTATGATCTCTTTTTTGAAGTATTACCATATTCCCAACTATAACCACTATCTTCAAATTCATCATCATCACTTTCAAATACTGTATCATATCCTTCTAATAGTTCTTGTGGAATTTCTGTAACAAATCGTGAAATAGCATTATAACTTGTAGAACCAAAAATAGTTCTTTTCTTAGCACAAGTTAAATATAAAAATTGTTTTGCTCTTGTAATACCCACATAAAATAAACGTCTTTCTTCTTCCAGTTCCTTTGGTTCTCCAATAGATTTATAACCTGGAAAAATTCCCTCTTCCATTCCTACTAAAAATACTACTGGAAATTCCAATCCTTTTGCAGTATGTAATGTCATAAGAGTAACTGAATCTTGTTCTTCTTCCATAGAATCAATATCACTACTTAATGTAATTCCTTCCAAGAAATCAGCTAGTGTATTTTCTGCTTCTTCTTCTTCAAATTCTATAGCAACAGTTAAAAATTCTTCTAAGTTTTCAATTCTGGATTCTGCTTCTGTTGAGTTTTCTTCTTCTAACGCCTTCGTATATCCACTTTTATTTAGAATTTCTTTAATTAATTCTGAAATTGATAATTCTTCTATTTTACTTCTCATTTCTTCTATTAAAGTAATAAATTCAACTGCATTTGCTTTTATACGGGTTAGTCCATATTGTTCTGCATTCTTTATAATTTCGAACATTGAAATACCTGTTTTTTCAGAAATTTCTTGCACATTATCAATACTTGTTTTTCCAATTCCTCTTTTTGGTTCATTTATAACTCTCTTTAAAGAAATATTATCTGATGGATTATACACAAGTCTTAAATAAGAAATAATATCTTTAATCTCTTTTCTCTCGTAGAATTTTAATCCACCTATGATTTTATACGGAATATCTTCTCTTCTTAAAATTTCCTCAATAGCTCTAGATTGTGAATTCATACGATATAAAATAACAAAATCAGAAAAATTCAAATATTCTTGTCTTTTTAAATGTTGTATTTGCTCTGCTATATATCTTCCTTCATCATATTCATCATCTGCCTTATGAATTTCTGGAAGTTTCCCTTCCTCATTTTGAGTCCATAATTTTTTTTCATATTTATTTTCATTATGTTTAATAACTGCATTAGCAGCACTTAAAATATTACCTGTACATCTATAGTTTTGCTCTAATTTTACAATTTTTGTACCTGGAAAATCTCTTTCAAAATTTA
Source organism: uncultured Clostridia bacterium (assembly GCA_947631745.1). Classification (GTDB taxonomy): domain Bacteria; phylum Bacillota; class Clostridia; order TANB77; family CAG-508; genus CALXVA01. Next base: position 23,851 of record CANRMM010000004.1, on the reverse strand, counting down.
GAATATTAGTAATATCTGCTCCTCTAAAAGAATAAATTCCTTGATCATTATCTCCTACTACAGTAATATTTCCATAATAAGATGCTAAAAGTGAAACTAATGTAAATTGTGCTTTGTTAGTATCTTGATATTCATCTACTAGCACATATTTAAATTTCTCTGTATAATACTCTAATATATCTGGATTTTCTGTTAAAATTTTAATAGTATAATTAATAATATCATCAAAATCAAGAGCATTATTTTCTTTTAATCTTTTCTGATATAATTCATAGATTTTTCCAATCTTTTCTTTTCGAAAATCTCCCGCATATTTAGTCTGATAAGCTGATGGCTCTAACATCTCGTTTTTTCCATTGCTTATTTCTGCTAAAACACTTCTATCCGTAAACATTTTGTCATCTATATTCAACGATTTCATACATTCTTTAATTAATGTTCTTTGATCCGATGTATCAAAAATTAAAAAAGAATGTTCAAAGCCAATTCTATCAATTGTTTTTCTTAGAATTCTTACACAAATAGAGTGGAAAGTTCCTATCCACATATCCTTTGCTGCATCTCCAACTAAATTTTCTACCCTTTCTTTCATTTCATTTGCAGCTTTATTTGTAAAAGTAATAGCCAAAATATTCCATGGTTTTATATGCTTTTCCGCCATTAAATAAGCTACTTTATGAGTTAATACTTTTGTTTTTCCGCTTCCTGCACCAGCAATAACCAAGCATGGTCCTTCTGTTGCTAATACAGCTTCTTTTTGTTTATCATTTAAACCTTCAATTAATTCTTGCATTTTTCTCTCCTTTTCGTACAATATATCATTAATATTATATATAATTTCAAACTAATGTTCAATAGGCTTATACCAAATTTCTAATTCTTTATATTTTTCTTTTATAAATTTTTGTTCTAATAATTTTTCTTTTATTGCATCTTCTCTCGTTGAAAAAATATATATTCGTCTCTCATCAACTTCTTCACTATAAAACACATACTTTCCATATTTACGTACACTTGCATACATTTCTAAATTTTTATGGAAATCATAGGGAGATGTTTCATTTGCAATTAATGTATAGATATATGGTTGCACTGCTAGTACCGATACATCAATAGAACCGATATTCTTCTTCTGAAAATTCAAATTTACTTTCAACATATTGAACTGTTTCCATAATATCTTGATTAAACGATATGTTTAAATTTTCACTTCCATAAACAGCAAAATAATAGTACTGAAATAAAGCAAACATAAGCAAATATATGCCAATAATAAAAACTGAGATGAATTTATATCGTTTAATAGTCTCATAAATTCCTATTGCAATTATATATATCATAGGAATATAAATAGCATTTATTTTATTTATTCCCAAACCATCGACAAATAGCATTCCAATAAAAACGCTCGAAAATAAGATAAGAAATATAGTATCCAGTTGGTACTCCTTTTTTGAAATATTTAAAATCATTTCTTTTACTATTTTTATAATCCCAATAACAAAGAAAGGAATACTTATATAATATAATGTCCCGAATATTGGAAAAGCATTGCAATCATTTGAATCATATCCAAACATACACTTAAAAATTGGAAAGATATTTTTTAATACATTTGAAAAACTAATTTCTGCCCCTCTATATATCAGCAATTTCGGTGTTGAAAAAATTTCATTTGATATTGGACTAATAAGACCTTGGTTCACTAATAAGTTTAAAATGAGTGGTACTGCTAGTATAACAAAAGGTATTGCAAACAAAATAATATACCTAATCTTTATTTTTCTAATCCATAACAAATATATAAATAGTCCAATTAACATAATTGGAATAATAATATAACTTAAAGCATAAGAATACAAAGTTAGTCCAAAGAAAAAACCGGAAATTACATAGCCTATTTTTCCTTTTGCTTTTAATAACAAATAAGTAGAAATTAATACCATAGAGGACATTAAATTACAATCCAATCCCCATCTTGATTGCATAAAATGCCATGGAGCAATTGCTATTAGAAATACTGCTAACATTGCTAACTTTTTATTTTTAAAGTCCTTAACCATAAAATAAAAGATTATCATACTAATACTCGATAAAATAAGAGCTGGTAATCTTACCGCAAATAGATTAAGACCAAATAGCTTAATTGTTGCAGAGGCCAAATATGTATATAAAGCACTTTGACCTCCTCCATAATTAATCATATATACAGGATTATGATATAAATAGCGATCTACACCATAATTAGCAATACAAAATGCATCATATGCAGACCCTGCTTCATCTACATTATATCCTATTGGGATTTTATCAATATAAATTGCTCTTAAAATAATGCCGTAACATTAGAATAAATATTACAATAATTTTATCTATAATTTGTTCTCTTTCATAATAAAACTGCTCTAATTTTTCCATACCATTTCATTTTTCTTTCTAAAAAATTAATATTATTTTATCAAAACTACAATGTCATTGCAATAATTCCTACAATTAATCCTATAATATTTCCAACAGCAGTCATCCTTCCTTGATATAGTTTATTTGACTCTGGTAATAATTCCCCTGAAACAATATAAATCATAGCTCCTGCTGCAAATGATAAGCATATAGCTATCACACTTTCAGAAATTCCACCTACTAATGCTCCAAAGAAAGCTCCAACTCCTGTTGTAATTCCGGATAAAACAACATAATAAATTACTCTTAATTTTGACATGCCACCATTTTTCATAGGTACTGCCATAGAAATTCCTTCCGGAATATCGTGCAAACAAATTGCGATCGCTAGTGAAAGTCCTAATTTAATAGAAGAATCAAATCCAGAACCTATTGCTAAACCTTCAGGGAAATTATGAATTGCTAGCCCAATACTAACAATAATCCCAGTTTTTAATAAATTATTTTTCCAATTATGATTTGTGGATATTGTGGAAAACTCAAATTTTTTTTCCACAAAAATATCACAAAAAATCATTGCTATTACTCCAATGATTACTCCAAATACAACAGATAAAATTCCTGATATTTCCATTGCTTCCGGTATTAATTCAAAGCAAACAATCGCTATCATTAATCCAGATGCTAAAGCTAAAATAAAGCTCAAGAATTTATGCGAAGTATTTTTAAAATTTACACCTATTATTCCTCCTATCGTAGTACCAAATGTACCAAAAAACAATCCTATTAAAGTTGTTTTCAATAATAAATCCACACATACTCACCTCTAAACTATGTGTATGTGTGGATTTGTTTTTTATTCTTCATCACCTTTTAATTTTTCAGCTCTATCTGCCGTAATTAAATTATCTATCATTTCATCTAAATTACCATTTAAAAAATCTTCCATTTGATAAATTGAAAATCCAATTCTATGATCTGTAATACGTCCTTGTGGATAATTATAAGTTCTTATTTTTTCACTTCTGTCTCCACTTCCTACCTGTGAACGTCTTGCATTTGTAATTTCACTATCTTGTTTTTGTTTTTCTATATCATATAATTTTGTTTTTAACATTTTCATTGCATTATCTTTATTTTGAAATTGTGATCTTTCTGTTTGACATTCTACAACAATTCCTGTTGGTTCATGAATTAACCTTACGGCTGATGATGTTTTATTAATATGTTGTCCTCCTGCACCCGATGAACGAAATACTTCCATTTTTATATCTGCTGGATTAATTTCAATCTCTACGTCTTCAACAACTGGTAAAACAGCAACTGTTGCAGTAGAAGTATGAATTCTTCCACTTGCTTCTGTATCTGGTACTCTTTGCACTCTATGAACACCGCTTTCAAACTTTAATCGACTATATACACCTTTTCCTGTAATCATAAATGAAATTTCTTTATAACCACCTAACTCTGTTTCATTTTCATTTAAAACTTCAAGTTTCCAATGTTTTCTTTCTGCATACATAGAATACATCCTAAACAATGTTCCAGCAAATAATGCGGCTTCTTCTCCTCCTGCTCCACCTCTTATTTCACAAATAATATTTTTTTCATCATCCTTATCTTTTGGAATTAACAATATTTTTATTTCTTCTTCTATTATTGGCAATTTTTCTTTTGCCTCTAGCATTTCAGTTTCTGCTAATTCCTTTAATTCGGGATCATTCATCATTTCTAATGCATCTTCCATTGTTTGCTTAGTTTTTTTATATTCTCTATACTTTTCCACAATAGGTTCAATTTCTGCATGTTCTCTCATCAATTCTTTCCACTCATTTTGATTAGAAATAACTTCTGGATCACTAATTTTTCTTGTTAATTCTTCATATCTAGCTTCTACAGCATCTAGCTTCTGAAACATAATTTTTCAAACTCCTTCAACTTAAAATTTAGTAACATACCTATTATATAATATTTTCGACTATAATTCAACCAAATTATATTGAAAACCTGCTTTATTTAATATTTCCTGTTCTCTTTTTGTACAAGTGAATAAAATAATTTGATTTTTTTCTTGTTGGTTTACTAAAAATTTTATAATATTAAATAATCTTTCATCATCATAATAAGCAAAAGCTTCATCTAAAATAATTGGCATACTTTCATTTGATAGCTCATCTATCATAGATAACCTTAGTGATAAGTATAATTGGTCAATAGTTCCAATACTTAAATAATTTGCTGAGACGTACTCACCATATTGATTTTCAACAATAATTCCTTCTTCATCATTAATAGTTACTTTTGTATATTTTCCATTTGAAATATTAGCAACATTTCTAGACAAGTTTTCTGTAAACTTAGGAGTCATCATATTTTTCATTTTTTCATAGGCTTTATTTAAATAATTCTTTGTAAGAGAAATATATTCACTTTGTAATTCTAATTCTCTTAATTTTTCTTCTAGTGCACTTTGTTCCTCTTCTAAAGTTATCATATCCTCTAGTTTTAATAAAATTTCTTTTTCTTGAATTTCTAAAGTATTAAGTGTGATCCTAGCATTATTCAATTCGTTTTGTATTACAGATAATTCACTTTTTACATTTTTAAAATCAATCATTTCTAGCAATGCATCAATATCTATAAATGTATTTTCTAATTTTATATTCTCTATAGTAATATCTATTTTTTGATCTATATTTTCTTGTAACTGATTAATTTCGCTTTCTTGTTTTGACACTTCTTCTTGATAATTTTTTATTTGCTCATTAATATTTTCAATCTGCTGTTCAATTCGTATTTTTTCATTTTTATTTTTTTCTTGCTCTAACTCTAATTTCTTTTTTTCTAATTCTTCTTGCAATTGTTCTTCTTTTATCTTTCTATTTCTCTTTAAAATACTAATTAAAAAATAGAAAACACTAACTACTAACATTCCATAAACGAAATAATCTAAAAGTGCATTCTTAATAGAATAGATATTAATTACTTTTAATAATACAGAAAACAATATAATAATAACAAATCTTATTAAATAATGTTTTTGTTTTATTTTACCATTATTCCTAGCCCTTCGCTTTTCCACGTAGGAACAATTTTCATTTCTTAAATCTATTTTCTTTTGTTCATTTATAAACTTATTCTTTTCAGTATTTAATTCTTCTATTTTTCTTTTATTTTCATTTTTAATTTTATTTTTTAAATTTATTTTTTCATCTTCAATACTTTTCTTAATATTTAATTCATTTATTTTTGCATATATATTATTTTTAGTCTCTAATTCATGTATTCTTTTTAAAATATCATCTTTTTCTTTTTGTATTTTCTCTTTCTCCTCTTGTGCTATCTTTTTATCCTTTATAATAAGTGATAATTCTTTCATTCTTCTTTTTATAATGTTTAAGGGTTTTTCTTGAGTTCGATCAGTCCCTATTTGTTCTACCTGTTTTTTATTAAGCTTATCTAAAGCCATCTTAAATGATATATTGTCATCTCCTGTACCCGCAAGATTTGCAATTTTTTGCAAGATAATATTTTGATTTTCCCTATCTATTTTTACTCTTTGTTGCATAGACACAATCGTTGAAATGAACATAATTTCATCTACTTTTGTCTGGTCATAAAAAAATTGCACTCCTTCTTTTTTGTCGATATTAAATTCTTTTGAAATTTCTTCTAAATTTTCATTATATATTTTTAAATCTTTATTCTTAAAATCTCTAAATATTTCAAATATTTTCCCATTATCTAATTGATACTTTAATTTCCCTGAAAAGTCTCCTTTCATCCAAGGATTATATTTATCATAATCTGATAGTTCTTTTCCATTTTTCTTTTTAGAAATCCCATATAACATAGACTTTATATAATTTAGCATGGTAGATTTTCCACTTTCATTTTTGCCATAAACAACATTAAACCCTTCTCCTAAATAAATATCTCTATTTTCTAGATTTCCAAAATGATTAATTTTTATATTCTCTATTTTCAATTCTTTCCTCCGTAAATTTAATTATCTAACACATCTAATCCTAGCTCAATAATTTTCTCAGCTATTGTTTCATCAATGTTTCCTTGTTCCACATCATCAAAAATTTCTTTAATAAATAAGCCTTTTAAATTTTTTTCTTGAGAAATTAATTTAACATCTATATTAATTCTTGTTTCATCTTTTAATTTAATAATGTTTTTACTTTCTATAAAAGAATATAAATAATAAGTATTAATTTCAAAATTCCTTTTTCCAGTAAGTATAATTTTATAAAAATTATTTTCATCAATTTGTATTGAATTTATTTTTTCAATTAATGTTTCTACTGACTCGATAGAAGTAACATCTAAATAAATTTCTTTGAATTGTCGATTATCAAACGCAATAAAACTTAATTTTACACCTTCTTTATCCACATCTCCCACAATTGCACCATGCTTTCCTAATTCGTCAAAACCTAATGCCATTGTAGAACCTGGATATACAATTCTTTGATCTTCTTCTGATATATAATCTGGTTTATGAATATGACCTAAAGCTATATAATCAAATCCCAACTGCTTAAGTTCATTTATGCGCATTGGATTATATTCTCCTTGCTCATCTCCTTCTATACTTCCATGAATAACTAATACATTGATTTTTTCTGGATTACTAATTTTAATATTACTAATCTGTGAATTTTTACAATAAAAATCATCAAATCCCCATCCATAAATATCTACATCTTTTTCTTCTATCCTTTCTATTGAAGACCCAAATATTTTAACATTTTCACTCCAATGGTAGTTTCGATACATAGAATTTAATATATTAGGATCATGATTTCCAGGACTAATAAATATCTTCGTTTCTGGTATTTTTTTTAATAACATATTTACATATTCAATAGTAGTTTTTCTAATGTATTTATGTTCATAAAAATCACCTGAAATAAAAAAATATGGAATTTTATTTTCTTGAATATAACTAACGATTTTAGATAAAATTTCTCTTTGCTCTAAACGACGTTTTTCTCCCAAATTACTTCTTGTATTTAATACTGTAAATGGTTCATCTAAATGCATATCTGCTATATGTATAAATTTCATTAACTTTTCCTCCATTTAATATGGACTTATTTTATACTAACCTCATTCATAAGTCAATAATTATATAAACAAATGTTTTTGTTTTTCAAAAAAAAATAGACGGAAATTATTTTCTATTTCCGTTTATTTTACTTTTTATGATTGATTACTTGTTTCCTCTATTGGTCCAAAAAGTTCATCAAATTTTGCTTCTAACTGCTTTTGCACGTCATCAGCAAATATGTCTTCATCTTGAGTTACTTCTTGTGGCAAAGTTGGAGCATCCCAATTTTCATTTTCTCCAAAGTCTTCAATCCCTATCGGTTCCGTTGAAGGAGCAGAAGTATCATTAGTAACTCCTGTAGTATTTTCCTTTTCTACAGTTGGAGTTTCTTCTTGTTTTGGAGTATCATCTTCAAATAAGTCGTCTAACGATTCTACCTTTAAATCTTGTAAATTTTTATTTTCATCTTCCTCGTTATATGGATTATATGGATTATATTTTCTCCATTTTCCTCTATCTCCTACATTAAATTCCAAATGGCTAATTGTATATTCTGATAATTTCTTTGCCATTTGAGTTTCGAAATAATAATATTTTTTAGCTTTGACTGGCTTAATTCCTTTTTCATAAATAATACATAAATCATTATCCATTCTTCTTAGTTCGTCCGGTGTCATTAAAGCTCTGGCCATAACTTGATCTGAATCGCTATATCCTTGTCTATGAAATTGCTTATCTCTATTAACTGAAAGGCTTTCTCTTGAAATTGTTTTTTCTCCCAATGCTTTTGAAAAATATTCTACTGTTTTATATGAGTTACTTCCTAGAAATACGTGAGTATCACAGTTACCCATAATAGTTTCATAAGATTTTTCATAAACCGCTTCCAATTGATCTAAGTTTTGTAAAATAACACTAAATGATATTCCTCTACTTCTTGAAGTTGAAATCTTTTTATCAAAATCTGGTATTTGACCAATGTTAGCAAACTCATCTAGAATAAAGAATGCTGGTACTTTTAACCTTCCTCCATTTCTGTCTGCAAAATCATATAACTGTTGTATCATTTGCGAGAAAAATATTGTAAGTAAAAAGTCATATGCAGTATGTGTATCTGATGAAATAACATAGACAGCTGTTTTTTTATTTCCAATTTCTTCAAAGTCAATTGTATCTGTTGATGTTACTTCTGCTATTTCTTTTGAATCAAATTTTCCAAGTTTTGATTGCAATGAACTCAAAATTGAGCCATAGGTTTTTTCTGGTGCTATCTCAATAGATTTATAATACATTCTTGCTGGATGATCATATGGTAATTGATTAATCAATTCTGTCAATAAGTTACTTCCACCATTTGAATTTGCTGCTCTTACAAGTTCTGAACAACTTGCTAAATTTTGTTCTTCCTCTGGTCTCACAGCCATCAAATAATAAATCAATGCTTTTAGTAGCATTTCTGCCATATCATCCCAGTAAGGATCTGATTTATTTCCCTCTGAAGCTTGTCCCTTTACAATTGTATTAGCAATAACATCTACATCTAATTCACTTGATATATGCATTAATGGATTATAGCCATCACTATTAGCAGGATTTACTAAATTTAGTACTTTAATACTATAACCATTCTTTTGTAAATATCCAGCCGTCTTATCGTACAATTCACCTTTTGGATCAGTAAAAATATATGAACCTAACATTTGAAATGCATTTGGAATTGAATAAGAAGCTGATTTACCAGAGCCAGAACCGTCCAACTACTAAAACATTAACGTTTCCTCTTTTATCAACGGGAAGGTAATTATCTTGTGCTAATATAATTCCTTTATGTTTATTTAGAACAGCATATTGCTCTCCACCTTCACTCCAGTCACTCGATCCATGTTCTATATCTGTATATTGATGTTTTGGTTTTGACTTCCATAATCCAATAAAAGCACAAATAAAAAATAAAATACTAAAATATAAAAGGCATTGACCAAAAGTACCTCCATATCCTTCTGAAAATACCCTTCCTATACTAGAAAAAGTACTAATTTCGGAAAAAGTCATTGTAAAAAATTCTCCAAAATTAAAAGCTCCTCCATTAGTTGCATTTAGTTTTCCTATTGAATATGCAACAGGCGCAACAAATACTATGGATAAAATTATCCATAGTATAATAATAACAATAATACTTATTTTATTATCTTTTAAAGTCTTTTTTACTTTATATCCCATTCTTTAATCACCTTTTCTTTTGTTGAATTACTCTCTATACGTATCTTTTTCTGGTTTGCTTGTTTTACCTTTTTTATTTGTTCTTTCCTGTTTATGTAAAGCCTTTTTCTCTGCATTTTTAAATGCTTTCTCACTATAAGAAGCTACCTTAACACCATTTGACAACATTGTTAATGTTCCGTCTCTATGTAGTTCACTAGATTCTGCCAAAATTTCCATTATTTCACCATTTCTTACATCTAATGTAGATGGTCCTTTTGAAGCAGTTTTTGGTGGAATATCAATCTTTCCTTTTTCATCAGCTATAGTTAATCCGCATACAACAGCTTCATTTCTTTTCTTTTTTCCATTTGAATGTACACTTGTACTACTCATCTTTATCCTCCTTTAAACATCTTGGTTTTCTTCTCGAATTTCAAATGCAAAATATGATTTATATGGTTTTAATTTGCATTTACCTTTAACTTCATTTGTTTCTTCATCAAAATATAAAATAGGTTTTACTTCTTCTGTCGTTTCTGGATCAATAATAGATATTGGTCTTTTTAAATTTGGTGTATATCTAAATTCTTTATATTCAGATTCCTTTTCAGAATATAAAGTGTCAAACTTTATTGGAACTGGTTTTTTAGAAATTTTTACTCTATTTTCTTCTAAAATTCCCATGTTAACAACTACTCTGTCTTTTCCAAAAGAAAGAATAACTAAATGTTCTTCATCATTTGGTTCATCTACAAAAAATGTTTTTTTCTTCAATTCTCCTCTAATTTCTTCTGATATTGGTAATCTTTCTAGTGTATATTTAGGAGAATTAGCTAAATATTCTTTTTCTGTCTGATTAATTCGATAAATTACTGTATTTACTCCTTGTGGATCTGTTATACTAAAGTGTTTACCTTGTATAGTATCCATATTATTTTCTACCTTCTTTCTATGGGTTAATTGCATAGCTTATCTTTTGTAAAAATACTACATTTTATTATATACTAGTTTACTATCTATGTCAACGCTTTTTGCATTTTATGTTAATTGATTTATTGAACTCTTGGATTGAATTTTGAAATATTACTAAGTTTTTTAAAATTTATTCTTTCAGCTTCTGTTAGTTTCTTCGGAACCATAATTTTTACTTCCGCAATTAAGTTTCCTCTACCACCTTTTCCATCTCTATATCCTTTACCTGGAATACATATGGTTTCACCACTTTGAACTCCTTGTGGAACACAAAGAGATACATTTTCATCTAATGTTTCTATAGAAACTCTTGTCCCTAGTGCAGCTTCCCAAGGAGTTAGATATAAACTTGTGTATAATTCCGAACCTTTTAATGAAAATCTTTTATTATCTGCAATATGTATCTTTATAAATAGGTCTCCATTATTTCCACCATTTTCTCCCTTTTTACCTTGACCTAATAGACGAATTTTCTCTCCATTTCTAATTCCTACTGGAATTTTAACATCAAAAATTTTCATTTTTCCATTTGTTGTTCTTAATGAAATTTTTTTATTACTACCATAAAAAGCTTCTTCTATAGAAATATCGATTTCAGTTTCTATATTTTCACCTTTAGCTGGAATTTTTTTATGAGTTATTCTTTCTTTTGAAATTTCTCCTTGCTTTCCTCCAAAAAACATATTAAAAAAATTATTAGAAAAAGAACCCTCTTCTCTTTTGTTTTCAGAATTTTTTCTCTTAGAACCAATTCGAGAATTCCACATCCTATCATATTTTCTTCTTGATGCTACATTAGATAATACTTTATATGCCTCATTAATATCCTTAAATCTTTCTTCTGAAAATACCTGATTTCCATTAATATCTGGATGATATCTTTTTGCTTGTTCCCTATATGCAGATTTGATTTCATCTGCAGTTACTTTATTATCTTCTAATCCCAGTATTGTATAATAATCCTTAAATATCATTTAACGTCCCTCCAAATGAGCAAGCAATTCTTTACTTTGCACATACGAATTTGAATGTGTATATTATATCATATTTTTTTCCATAAGAAAATAGGTTTTTAAGCATTTTGCCGTCAAAACCTATTTTAATTTTAATAGTTATATTGAATTTCTTTTTTCAATAAGATAATTTCTTGTATAAATACTATCTGGATGCAATAATCCTCCCTTTTCAATAGTATATTTAACAGATTGATCAATAAAATATATTACCTGTTCTTCTAAGCTTTCATTACTTATTATTTTTACTTGTTCAGCATTACTGCATTTTCTTCCTTCCTCAGTCTTGTCTGCAATAAACAATATTTTTGCTAAATCATCCATTTTTACACTACCAACAGTATGATATTGAATAGCATTTTGCATTTTTTCATTAAATCCATATTCATTTTTACAAATATCTGCCCCTATTTTTGCATGCAATAATTCAATATTTTTGGCTTCTATATCATCTATTGAAATATTATGTTCCTTCACATATTTTAATTTTTCTTCCTTTGGCATATCTTTTGCAATATCATGAGCAAGCCCAACTAATTTCGCCATGCTTTCGTCTACACCATATTTTTTTGCAAGTTCTTCTGCTTTCTTCATAACTCCGACAGAATGATAATATCTTTTCTCTGATAAAACTTCTTTCAATTTTTCATCTATTTTCTTTAATAAAATTTCTGTATTTTCCATTTTTGCATTTTCCCTTTCGTACTTTTTAATTTTATTTTTATTATTCCATTGCGAGCTCAATTAATTCATCTAACAACTTTGTATACGATATTCCTACTTGTTCCCATAATTTTGGATACATACTAATCTGTGTAAATCCTGGTAATGTGTTAATTTCATTAATAATAATTTTATTCGTTTCATTCTCTATAAAGAAATCTACTCTTGAAAGTCCCTTTCCATCTACTGCTTTGAATGCTTTTACCGCTGTTTCCCTTATTTTCTCTGAAATATCAGTTGGTAAATTTGCAGGTATGACTACTCCTGACTCTGCATTTTTATATTTCGCATCAAAAGTATAAAATTCTTCTGCCGGCAAAATTTCACCTACGCAAGATGCTTTTACCTCTTCATTTCCTAAAACAGCACATTCTACTTCTCTTCCTTGAATATTTTTTTCAATAAGAATTTTTTTATCAAATTTTGTAGCGTAATCTAAATGTTTTTTTAACTCATCTCGATTATGCGATTTATTAATTCCAACTGATGAACCGGAATTTGATGGTTTAACAAATACAGGAAATCCTAAATTTTTTTCAATAATATCACAAATTTTATCCACATCACAAATCTTTTCATTAAAAAAGTTATCCACATAAATATAATTATTTTTATATTTTCTTGCATAAATATATGGTGCCTGGTCTATTTGAGCCTTGTCAAATAAAATTTTTGCATATACCTTATCCATGCAAACACTTGAAGCTAAAATTCCACAACCCACATATTTTTTATTAAATAAATTTAACATTCCTTGAATAGTTCCATCTTCTCCATATAATCCATGTAAAACAGGAAATATTAAATCAACTTGTTGTAGGTATTCTACAACATTATCTATTTTTCTTAATTCTGTTATCTCATCATTTACATTTAAAATAGTAATATTTTCTATTTTCTTTATATATTCATTCCATTGTCCATTTTTTTCTATATAAATAGGATAAATTTCATATTTTTCCTTATTTAAGTTTTTAATAACTGATGTTCCCGAAACAATAGAGATATTATGTTCTGTTGACATTCCACCAAAGATAACAGCTACTTTAATCTTTTTCATGAATTACTTTACACTACCTCCTTTTTAATTTTACTTTTTAAAAAGATGTTCAAAAATCTCTTGAAATTTCATACTATTTGATGCTTTTAGTAAAACAGTTAAATTTCCTTTTTTTATGATTTCTTGTAATTTTTCTTCTGCCTCTTGTTTAGTATCATATGTGTAAATTTTTTCATTATTCATTCCATTTTTGTAGGCCTCTTCTGCTATATATTTTGCTTCCTTTCCTGCTGTAATTAAAATATCAATATTATTTTTAGCAACTTCTTCTCCTACTTTTCTATGTAATTTTTCTGAATAATCACCCAGTTCCAACATATCTCCCAAAACTGCAACATTTTTTTTCTTTTTTAACATTCCTAAATAATGAATAGCTGCTTGCATAGAGTCATAATTAGCGTTATAGCAGTCATTAATAACAGTAATATCATTATCATATTCTTCAATTTGCATTCTTCTTTTAGTTAATTCAAAATGTGCAATACCTTCTTTAATATCTTCCATAGGAATATCAAAAACGCATCCAGCCGTAATAGCACATAAACTATTTAAAATGAAATGATTTCCCCCTACTCCTACCTTAATTGGATAGCTTTTTTGATTGATATTTACATTATATGTACTTCCGTCTTCTGACATAACAATATCTTGTGGCATAATATCACTTTCATTTTCCATTCCATAAGTATAAATATTATATTTATTATTAAATTTTTGGTACCATTCATGTAATAAATCGTTATCATTATTAATAATAACTTTTCCTTTATTTTGTAATCCATCTAAAATCTCTAGTTTTGCTCTTAATATATTTTCCCTAGAACCTAAAAATTCTATATGTGCTGTTCCTACATTTGTGATAATAGCAACTGTAGGCCTTGCTATCTCAGATAGCCTATGAATTTCACCTAATTTAGACATTCCCATTTCTATTACCATTGCATTATGATCTCTTAATCGCAATATTGTTAATGCTACTCCTAATTGGCTATTATAATTTCCTTCTGTTTTTAAAACATTATATTTTTTTGACATAACACTGGCTACAATATCTTTTGTACTCGTTTTTCCAACACTTCCTGTAATTGCAATAACAGGAATATCATACATATTTCTTTTATAAATAGCTAACTCTTGCAAAGCCTTAATAGTATCTTCTACAAGTATGATTGCCCTATCTGCATACTTATCCACAACATTTTTTGAAATTTCAACATCTTGTAAAAGACATACGGATGCTCCATTTTCAAGAGCTTCTTCATAAAATAAACTTCCATTATGGTTTTCACCTTTTATACCAATAAAAACATCTCCTGGTTTTATTTCTCTTGTGTCTCTACAATAATTATCTAATATAGTATCTTGCTTTCCACATATCAAGGTTCCATGGCATAGCTCGATAGCATCTTTTACAGTTATCTCTTTCATTTTCATCACTCTTTCTATCTATGTATTATTCTTCTTAATATATTTATGTGACAATTATATACAATATCGTATGCTTTTTCAACATATCATCATAGAAATTAGCTCTATATATGTATTTTCATATAAAATAAGAGGTTATCCACAATTGTTCTTTTTGGATATCCTCTTATCAAAATTTTATTAAATTACTAATTTTTAGCTGTCCTATTAGCAATTTCAATTGCTTTTGTTACAATATTTCCACAAGTTTTTGAAGGAACATTTCCCCATCCTCCATCTTGTTTTACTTGCTCATATACACCTAATTCTTTTGCGATTTCTTCTCTTAAATTTTCTGAAATAATTCCTCTATTCCTAGACATCCTTATTTCCTCCTTATAATAAGATTAAGCTTTCGCCTATTTTTATTATCTGCAAATTTACGAAAAGTATTTTATCAATTTTTTCAAATTTAATGTGTTAATGTTCCATTTGGTGTATTAACAATTAGCAAAATGTCTTCCTCAGTACCATCTTCCACATTAACATAAACTAAAAAATCCATTTCGTCAATTTTTCCTTTGAATTCCCAACATAAGATTTCCGTTTTCCATTCTGTTGGAATAATGGCTAAATTTTCACTTTTAATTTCTAAATTTTTATTTAAATTTTTTCTAGCTTCTTCTTTTGATATTTTTACTTCCTTTAGTTTTCTTTCTTCATGCGAGTTTAAATATCCTGTAGTTTCAATTCCAAGAATTTCTCCATTATCTAATGCTATTTTTAATTTAATTAAATCTGGATATATTGTAACACCATCTTGCAGATAAGCATAATTAATGGTTACAATACCATTCTGTTTTAAATAATAAGTTTCTTTCATACTAGCAAATCCTTTTTCTTCTAAGAATTGCTTTCCTTTTTTATCTGCTTCCTCTTGAGAAATGGATTCTGCTAAAACTTGTCTATCACAATCCATAAAAATAACATGTCCACCTTTTTCCGAAATAGTAATATAACACTTATTATCGTTATTTAGTGTTACCGTAAAAGCAAAACAATCAATATCTCCATTCTCACTTTTCCCATTACTTTCTATTGATTTTACTTTATCTTTTCCAATAAATTCTTTAGCTATTTTTTCTGCTTCTTGTTCATCAATTTTTTCACCAGTCAAACCTTTCTTTTCACTACTTGTCATGTGTTCAGAAAAAGCTCCATCATAAATTAAACCTGAATATTCGTGAAAATTCTCTTCTAAATTACTAAAACTATCTTTTGAAATATTACTTACTTGCTGAGCAAATGAAAATATTTGATTCTTCGTCAAATCATTCCAATTAATTCTTCCTTCGCTCATATCAACTGACAATTGATTTAATGTATTTTCTAAGTCAATACTATATTGATGTAATTCTTCTAAATTCTTAATGTCTTCTCCTGATAAGTCTTCACCCTTTATATTTTTTCTTGAAAGTGAATAACTATAATCACTAACTTGATTTAAGAATTTAGCCGTTTTTTCTAATTCATTTGATTCTATAGGAATTTGAGATAAATAAGCACTTGCTAAATTTGCTTCTCTCCAAATATTTGTTAAAGTTTCTGCACCTTGTTCTGCTGAGCTTGAAATAAGTGATTTGGCAAGATAAGTTTCCACATTTTGCACATATTCTATTAATTGAAAAAATGCCATGTTATATGCATTTTCAGAAGCTTGTCTATATTCTTGATTTTTAGAATACGTATATATCCCTAAAATAATTAATACTGCTACTAACACAATAATAATTGAAAATAATCTTTTATCTTTTATTTTATTCTCCCATTCCTTTAATTTGTTAACAACTTTATTCAAAACATTCCTTCCCTTCGTATGTATTTTTATTATTTTGTTCTATGTAAATAAATTTATTCATATTTTTTGAATTTTTGTAAAATGTATGTTAGAATTGCTATCAGAAATAAACAAGAAAGGAGTTTATGAAAATATTAAAAATATTTTTATAAAAAATTTATGAAAAAAATTCTTATTTTTTATGCTACATACGGCGGTGGACATCTCTCAGCTGCTAAATCTATTTATAATTATATACAAAATCACTATTCCGATATAGAAGTCGAAATGATTGACTGTATAAAATATATTAATAAAATGTTAGATAAATTAACAACTAGTGCTTACCGTGAAATGGCTAAAAAAACTCCTAAGTTATGGGGAAAAGTTTATAAAAATTCTCAAAGAGGAATTTTAGGTCATGTTAGTTCTGGAACTAACAAATTAATGGCTAAAAAATTAAAAAAATTAATAACAGAAAAATCTCCAGATATTATCATTTCTACACATCCTTTTAGCAGTCAAATGGTAAACTATTTAAAAAGAAAAAATAGTCTACAAATCACACTTGCTACTATTTTAACAGACTTTGCTTCACACGATCAATGGCTAGTAGGTCATGAATATACTGATTTTTTCTTTGTTTCTAACCATGAAATGAAAAAAGAACTTTGTAGTTATGGCGTCAATTCATCAAAAATCCATGTTTCTGGTATTCCAATGTCTGAAAGATTTTTTGAAGATTTTAATACGGAAGAAATATTAGAAAGTTTTGAATTGTCACCAGATAAAAAAGTAATTTTATTCTTTGGCGGTGGTGAAATGGGATTGGGAAAAGAAAGAACAATCGAAATCTTACGTTCTTTAATTACAACTGTTCCTAATTATCAAATTGTTGTAATATCTGGTAAAAATGAAAAGTTGAAAGAACATTTTGACAGTTTAGTAAATGAATTGAATGTTCAAGATAGAGTAAAAGTCCTAGGTTTTACAGACAAAGTACCAGAACTAATGCATATTTCTTATTTAGTAGTTACAAAACCAGGAGGACTTACTTCCACAGAAAGTTTAGCTTCACACCTACCTATGATTATTATTAACCCAATTCCTGGACAGGAAGAACAAAATGCTGAATTTTTAGAAAACCATGGAGTAGGCATTTGGATTCAAAAAAAAGATAATCCAGATGAAATTTTTGCTAATTTATTTAAAGATGAGAAGAAAATTGAAGAAATGAGAGAAAAAACTAAATTTATTTTAAAATCTTATCCAACAGAAACTATTTGTAAAACAATTTTAGGGGAATAGTTACTTAACATAAAATCATATAAATTACAATAAAATAATGCAGTAAAATATTAATTTTATCATTTAATATTTTACTGCATCTTTTTATAATTCTCTTCTTCCTTCTAAGGCTTTACTTAAAGTAACCTCATCTGTATACTCTAAGTCTCCTCCTACTGGAATTCCATGTGCTATCCTCGTGACTTTAATTCCTAAAGGCTTTACCAATTTCGAAATATACATGGCTGTTGCTTCTCCTTCTACCCTCGGATTTGTTGCTAATATTAGCTCTTTTACTTGCCCTTCCATTAATCGAGCTAATAGCTCTTTTATCTTAATATCATCTGGTCCTACTCCATTCATAGGAGAAATACTGCCATGAAGAACATGGTATAATCCTTTAAATTCATGTGTTCTTTCCATTGCCACAACATCTTTTACATCTTCTACAACACATATTGTTGAAACATCTCTCATAGCATTAGAACAAATTTCACATGGATCTGTATCAGAAATATTATAACATTTTGAACAATATTTTAAATTTTTCTTTGCATTTTGAATTGCACTAATAAATTCATTAGTTTCTTCTTCACTTGCATTCAACATATAAAAAGCAAGTCTTGCTGCTGTTTTACTCCCAATACTAGGAAGTCTCTCAAAAGCTTCTATTAATTTTTCAATTGATGGCGAATAATATGACATATTAGTTTCCTCTTTATTACTACATTAATCCTGGAATATTATATTTTCCTAATTGTGCTGCTTGCTCACTATCTACCTTTCTTAAAGCTTCATTTACACAAGTAATAATTAAATCTTGTAACATTTCAATATCATCTGGATCTACTGCTTCCTTTTTGATATTAATTTCTTTTAATTGCCTTGTTCCTGAAACTTTAACACTAATAACGCCTCCTCCTGCTGTAGCTTCAAATTCTTTTGCAGATAGTTCTTCTTGAGATTTTTCCATATCTGCTTGCACTTTTTTTGCTTCCTTCATAATTTGGTTTATATTTACTCCACCAAATCCTCCCATTCCTGGGAATCCACCTCTTTTTGACATTTTATTTCCTCCCTTATATTTATTCATACATATTAAATGGTATGTCCATATCTTGTGCAAAAGTTTCCACTGGATTACTTTGTTCTACCTCTTTAGTAGTTACTTTTGAATCAATATACTTAATTTTCATTGGTTTTCCACATTCCATAGAAACTCTCTTCTCTAATTCTGCTATATTCTCATTTTTTTCTAATATGGTTTTTCCAAAAGGAGTTAATCCATTTGAAAATTCTATTCCAATAACCATATCATTTATTTGACTAGCAGTTGAATTCATTAAATTTGTATATAGCATAATCTTGCCTGAAGTTTTTAAATCGTTAATAATCTTTGGCCATGTTTCAAGCTTTTCACCTGTTTGTATTTTTTGAATAGGTCTTTTTTCTTTCTCTACTTTTTGCACACTTTTCATTGGTTCTGTGGATAACTTCTGCATATTTTTTGAATTATCCACATTATTTTTTAAACCTGATATTTTTTGTTCTAACTGATATACTCGATTTTTCAACGACTCCATTTCCACATTACTTGCACTATGTATTGATTCCTTATCATCTTTATTAAAACTTTGTCTGTTGCAAAGTTTTATCATGCCAACTTGAAATAAAATCATTTTCTGTGATGAATACTTAATATCATTTTCCATATTAGATAAAGCATATATCATTTCTAATAAATAGTCTTTATCTGTTTTATCTGCTAATTCCTCTATATCTTTTATTTCATCTTGTGAATATATTTCTAATTTATGACTTGTCTTATATACTAAAACATCTTTTACGTATTTTATAATTTCCCACAAAAAGTTCTGTAAATCTTTTCCTTCATTAACAACATCATTTATCGTTTCTAAAGTCTTTTCCACATTGCTTTCAATAATAGACATAACTAATTGATGAATATATGTTAGTTTAGGAATTCCTACTAAATCCTTTATTTTATTTTCATCAATCTTATTATCCCCATCTTGCACACATCTCTCCAAAATTGATAATGCATCCCTCATAGCACCTTCTGATAATATTGCAATTAATTTAAGTGCCTCATGTGTAATTTCAATATTACTTTGGTCACATACAAATTGTAACCTTTTTTCTATATTTTCATTCGATATTGTTTTAAAATCAAAACGCTGACATCTTGAAAGAATAGTTGCTGGTAACTTTTGTGGTTCTGTTGTAGCTAAAATAAACTTTACATGTGCTGGTGGTTCTTCCAAAGTTTTTAATAAAGCATTAAAAGCTCCTGGCGATAACATGTGAACCTCATCTATAATATATACTCTATATTTTGCTACTGTTGGTAAAAAATTAACTTCTTCTCTAATAGAACGAATATCTTCAACACTATTATTAGATGCTGCATCCATTTCTACAATATCTGTAAGAGATCCTGATAAAGCTGCTTTACAAATTTCGCATTCATTACAAGGCTCTCCATCTTGTGGATTCAAACAATTAATTGCTCTTGCTAGCACTTTAGCTGCTGTAGTTTTTCCTGTTCCTCTTCCACCATTAAATAAATAAGCATGCCCCACTCTCTGTGCCATAATCTGATTTTTCAATGTTTTTGTGATGTGCTCTTGCCCAACCATTTCATTAAATGTTAGTGGTCTAAACTTTCTATATAAAGCTGTATAAGACAATATATCACCTTCTTTATCAAATTTACATTTTAAAAAATGGTGTGAGATTTTCCAACTATTCTATGGAAGATTCCACACAAGAAGGTCTGCTTATTGCTGCTTCCTTCCGGACCTGACAAGATTCACAGTTCCTTGTCGAAATCCTCCATACAATAGTTGGTATTCTCATACCATTTGCATTATATACTGTTTTATCAATTTTATCAAGTACTAATTAACTCTTTTAAAAACAATATCATTTGTATCTATTTTTTCATAACTTTCTGTACCATTTTCAATAATATCACCATACGGTAATTCCATAGTAATATTAGCTTTATAATAACAATTTGTTACTTCTATAATAAAATCAAACGAAACTTCAAATTTTACATCTTCATTTTGAAGATTCAATTTTTTTAACAACGTACCATCATGTACAATTTCCTTGTCTTTATTTGAAGTATAATTTCCTAGGTTAACATTACTAAAACGAATTAAAGCACTTCCACCTTGACTACCAATTTCGAGTGTTTGAGGATTACTTTTCTCACCCGCTCTATATGTCAATTTTTTATCAACAATATATTCTTCATCATAACTATATAATCTACCTTCTATACTATTAGGCATATAGACTTCTATCTCACCCTTTTGTGGTAATTTAGTAATCTCAATATTTTCTATTCTAACTTCTTTTATAGAATTATTTTTTCCTGAATAATTTTCATTCTTATCTATGTAAAAATAAAAGTCATTATTTTGAAATATATTAAAATTCCATTTATTTTTACCTTCAGTTTCAACTCCCTCTGCTGTACTAACAACTACAATCTTAGAAAGATTAAAAGGCATATTTTTATCCCCTTCTACTTCATATTTGATCATAATTGCCATTACAGTAACCAGTATAATTACTAATATAGTAATAGCCAACCACAGCTTTATCATCTGCTTTTTTTTATCTTTTTCCACGCTTTCCTCCTATTTGGCGGAGTGGGTGGGATTCGAACCCACGTGCCAGCTTAATTACTGACTAACTGATTTCGAGTCAGCCTCGTTATGACCACTTCGATACCACTCCAAATGCCTATATATATTAACACATTATTAAAATTTCTTCAATATTTTTATATTTTTCTACATATATAAATAGCTTTTACTTTACAGAATTGCATTTAACTTTTCATTTTACGTATAAATAGTTTTCCTTAATCAATAACAATACAAATATTATTTAACTCCTCTTCTTTTTTCTAAGTTTTTTAAAAAAATCTTTCAAAATATATTCGCATTCTTCTTGCATGATGAAATATTCTGCATCTATACAATGATTAAATTTATAATCAGACAACAGATTTAAGACAGAACCACAAGCTCCTGTTTTAGGATCCATTGTGCCAATGTATATTTTTTTTATCCTTGATTGGATTAAGGCTCCTGCACACATAGCACAAGGTTCAAGTGTTACATACATCTCACAATCATTTAATCTCCATGCCCCAATCTTTTTACTTGCTTTTTGAATAGCAATTATTTCAGCATGTTTTGTTGTATCTTTTTTTTCTTCCTTTATATTATATCCTCTTCCAATAATTTTTCCATCTTTTACAATAACAGCACCAACAGGAATTTCTTCCTTATCATATGCCTTTTTAGCTTCTTTTAATGCTTCCTTCATAAATTTTATTTTAATTGCATCTTCCATTTTTTACTCCAATAATATTTTTTATTAATACTATATGACTTTTTCTAAAATATTTTATCATAATTAAAGGAAATAATCAAATTGATAAGTTGATGTTTTTGTTATTTTGACAATTATAGTTTTAAATATCACCAAAAAAATTTTTTAGTGCTCTATTTATACATATTTTTCTATTTTATGTTTACTTCATTTGTTCTTTCCTTTTCACACCTATCTTTTGGATTTTTATGCCATTCCGTTACTTTATCAGCTCTATATTTATCTTCTTATTCATTCTTTTTTCAAAAACAAATTTATATTTTACCTTTTATCACTTTTTTTATATAGAATAACTCTATTTTCAATTTTTACAAATTGCCAATTTATTTTTTCTTATATTTTTTTCTTTCTTATGTAAAATTTCTTCCCTAATTCTCTTAAATTTTTTTTGATATTTTTATTTTATTTTTTTGAATTTTTTATCTTGACTCAAAAAAATATTTTTATTTTTTCTATTTTTATATTTTAATTTTATTTTTTATTTTAATAATTATTTATTTTTAAGTTATTTATTATTTTATTTTAAAAAATTTTTTTTATTTAAAACGTTTTTTGTTTTTTATCTGATTTTTATTTTTAAAAGTATTTTCTCTTTGCATAAAATTTTCGCAGTTAAAAATTTCTTTTATTTGATTTTTTTCACCCTATTTTTGTCTTTTTGTCTCATTCAAATTTTCATTATTTAATAATACTTCTATTTTATAGATCTTTCTTATTACTATTTTATTTTTATGTTTACTTATTTATTTTTTGAAATTTTTTTATCCATTTTTCTCTTTTCTTTTTATTCCGCTAATTTTTTGGTCAATTATTTTAATACTTTTTTCTATTTTAAATATTTCAAATTAAAATTTTTACTCTTTTTACAATTTTTGTCTTTATACTTTTTATTTTTAATTTTTACAAATTGTCAATTTATTTTTTCTTATACTTTTTCCTTTTTTATGTAAAATTTCCTTCCTAACTATCTTAAATTTTTTTCTTGATATTTTTATTTTATTTTTTTGAATTTTTTATTTTGGCCCAAAAAAATACTTTTATTTTTTCTATTTTTTTATTTTAATTCTATTTTTTATTAAAAATATATTTTTTTTTATTTTAATATTTATTTATTTTTTTATTTTTAAATTATTTATTACTTTATTTTTTCTATTTATAAATTATTTTTATTTTATTTTTTTTAAAAATATTTTTTTATTTAAAACGTTTTTTGTTTTTTATTTGATTTTTATTTTTAAAAGTATTTTCCCTTTGCATAAAATTTTCGCAGTTAAAAATCCTTTTATTTGATTTTTTTCATCCTATTTTTGTCTTTTTGTCTCATTCAAATTTTCATTATTCAATAACACTTTTATTTTATAGATCTTTCGTATCACTATTTTATTTTTATGTTTACTTATTTATTTTTTGAAATTTTTTTATCCATTTTTCTCTTTTCTTTTTATTCCGCT
>CANRMM010000003.1 GCA_947631745.1 uncultured Clostridia bacterium | reverse complement strand
TCTCCTTCATTATATACTCTTATGATATATGTAACTCTATCTCCTTTTTTTACTTCTACTGGTGTTTTTGGATGATTATATTTTGCTGTTGTTCCTGTTTTATTTACTAATGGACTAGTATCTACTTGTGGCTCTCTTGTGTATTTTCCATTTTCTTTTAGTTCTGTATCATTTACTTTTATGATAAATTTTCTTAATGCTAAATCAAATATTCTTTTTGGCATTACTAAATCTTCATAATCGTCATCATCTTGTATATTTTTGTCATCTGGATATTGATCTGGATTTACTGTATCTGGTTCTGAGTCTCTATCTTTAATATCCTCGTTTCCTTCATCATCACTATGTTTTGTTATTTCTGCTATATTTTTCAATTTTATTTCAGTATCTTCTGGAGATGCTACTACTCTACATTCTACTTGTACATCTGCGTATTTTAATTCACCACTTCCTGTAAATCCTGTTAGTTCTTTACTTGCTAGATAGTCAGTTGTAATGGTTTTGTTGTCTTTTCCTAGTACCCATCTATATGTGCTATTAATTATACTTTGGTTAGCAGGTATAAATTCTAATCCATCTGGTAGGTAATCTGTTATTTCTTTTGCAAACCCATCTGCCTCACCTTCATTATATACTCTTATGATATATGTAACTCTATCTCCTTTTTTTACTTGTACTGGCGTCTTTGGATGGCTATAATTTGCTGTTGTTCCTGTTTTATTTACTAATGGACTAGTATCTACTTGTGGTTCTCTTGTGTATTTTCCATTTTCTTTTAGTTCTGTATCATTTACTTTTATGATAAATTTTCTTAATGCTAAGTCAAATATACTTTTTGGTATTATTAAGTCTTCATAGTCATCATCGTCTTGTATATTTCTATCATTTGGATATTGATTTGGATTTACTGTTTTAGGTTCTGAGTCTCTATCTTTAACGCCTTCATTTCCTTTATCATCACTATGTTTTGTTATTTCTGCTATATTTTTTAATTTTATTGTATCATCTTCAGAGCTTGCTACTACTTTACATTCTACTTGCACGTCTGCGTATTTTAATTCTCCACTTCCTGTAAAGCCGGTTAGTTTAGTTCCTTCCAAATAGTTTGTTGTAATTGTTTTGTTATCTGAGCCTAGTACCCATCTATAATTTCTATTAATTGTACTTTGTGTAGTTGGTATAAACTCTAATCCATCTGGTAAGTAGTCTGTTATTTCTTTTACATATCCATCAGTGTCTCCTTCATTATATACTCTTATGATATATGTAACTCTATCTCCTTTTTTTACTTCTACTGGTGTTTTTGGATGATTGTAGTTTGCTGTTGTTCCTGTTTTATTTACTAATGGACTAGTATCTACTTGTGGTTCTCTTGTGTATTTTCCATTTTCTTTTAGTTCTGTATCATTTACTTTTATGATAAATTTTCTTAATGCTAAATCAAATATTCTTTTTGGCATTACTAAATCTTCATAATCGTCATCATCTTGTATATTTTTGTCATCTGGATATTGATCTGGATTTACTGTATCTGGTTCTGAGTCTCTATCTTTAATATCCTCGTTTCCTTCATCATCACTATGTTTTGTTATTTCTGCTATATTTTTCAATTTTATTTCAGTATCTTCTGGAGATGCTACTACTCTACATTCTACTTGTACATCTGCGTATTTTAATTCCCCACTTCCTGTAAATCCCGTTAGTTCTTTACTTGCTAGATAGTCAGTTGTAATGGTTTTGTTGTCTTTTCCTAGTACCCATCTATATGTACTATTAATTGTACTTTGGTTAGCAGGTATAAATTCTAATCCATCTGGTAGATAATCTGTTATTTCTTTTGCAAACCCATCTGCCTCACCTTCATTATATACTCTTATGATATATGTAACTTTATCTCCTTTTTTTACTTCTACTGGTGTCTTTGGATGGCTATAATTTGCTGTTGTTTTTCCACTTGTTAATGGACTAGTATCTACTTGTGGCTCTCTTGTGTATTTTCCATTTTCTTTTAGTTCTGTATCATTTACTTTTATGATAAATTTTCTTAATGCTAAATCAAATATTTTTGCTTTATAGTTATCTTCATCTGTATATGTTGTTTCTTCTCTTTCTACTTGTGCTACTGGTTGGTCATTATTGCTATTTGTTCCCCAGTATGAAACTGTTGTCTTAAAATATTCTCCTGAAATTTTTAAATTTACTGTACTTAATTCTTCTGCACCTGTTATTGGAATGATAATATAAAATTCTTCTCCTATTGTATCTTGTAATGAAGAAAAATTACTACCATTTGCTCTTTGATATGTTGCATTAGTAATTGTTCTTCCGTTCATAGTTATTGTGGCGTTTATCGTTCCCCCGTTTGCTGGTCCTTCTATTTTAAAAGGTCCTACCTTATATGTATTTCCTACTTTTGTATGTTTCTTTGTAAGTCCTTTTGCTAATGTATATTTTTCTCCGGGTGCAATTTGTTCATTTCCAGTAGCTGCTTGAATTAAATATTTATATAATTTTTTACAATCTTCTGCTCTGTCCCAATCATCTTCACTTAATGCATGATAATTCGATGTTGAATTTCTAATCTTATTAATCCATGGTTCGAAATTTCCGGTTGTTCCTATGTCATATTTATTATCATTTTGGTTTGTAAAATGCCAAATAGCAAGTTGTTGTACTAAATCAATATCATCATCTGTTAGGCTTGTCTCTGTTAATTTTGCTTTTTGCAATAATAAAGCCTTATAGTCAGATGCTGTCTTTTTCTCATCTGCACTTGCACTTGGCTTTGGTAATACATAGGCATTGTTTAATAACCAAGTTACAGCATTCATTTGCGTAGTGTTAAGTCCACTTAAAATTTCACCTAAACTTCCTTTTCTTGTATAAGTTTTCTTTTCTGTTACTCCTTGCTCTGATCCAAAGCCTACTCCTGCCTTTACACAGTAAAAGGTATATTTGTAATTAATTGTATTTCCGTTGTCTGTTGTTTCACCGATTTTATAAACTACTCTATCTTTTACCTTATATCCATATCCTGAATTTCTTAATTCTTTAATCATTAAATCCATTGTGTTTTGTGTTATTGCAGCATATGTTGTATTAAAACTGCTTAATAGTATTATTGTTATAAGTGTTGTTATTAATATTAAAGATACTCCTTTTAACTTCATAATACATGCTCCTATCCTTTTTCAGCTTTTCTACTAACTTTTATTTTACTTTCTTTTGTTTCAATAGTCAATAACAGTATTTGGTATGTTTCTCGTATTTTATTATTGTTGCTTTTCTATTATTACGGCTATTCTTTTTTCTATTTTCTTTATAAATATTACAATTACATTACAATTATATTACAATTTTGACTTTTTCCAAGATATTATCGTTATTTTGTTATGGGAATAGCAACTTTCAAGCTTTTTGTTCATTTTTTGTAAAATTATCTATTTTCTTTATTGACTTTTTTATTTATATTTGTTATCATATTTGTGTTCTGTTTTTTATTATTAAGCATATAATAGTATATAAAGAAATGTGCGGGAATAGCTCAGTTGATAGAGCGCTGCCTTGCCAAGGCAGAGGTCGCGGGTTTGAGCCCCGTTTCCCGCTCCACTTTTTATCATTTTATTATTAATGTGGCAACATTATAGTAATTTAAATAAGGCGATATAGCCAAGTGGTAAGGCACGAGTCTGCAAAACTCTGATCCCCGGTTCGAATCCGGGTGTCGCCTCCAAAGTATTTTTTAATTCCACAGATTTTTAATATTTCTGTGGAATTTTCATAACTGTCAAAAGCTTTTTATATCAAGCATTTCAAATTTTTTATGATTTCTTTCAATTTTCCCAATTTTTCAAAACTACATTGCCTTTTCATAAAAACAATTTGATATTGACTTTTACAATAGAGGTAATAGACTTTATAGAAAATATAAATAAAATCATTAATTTTTAACACCCCTTTATATTTAAGTATTTTAATTTTTTCTGTGTTGTAGTATAATAATTTTGTCAATAGTAATTTATTAATAAGATTAAATTGCCGATTATAAGAAAAATCTATTATTTATAATAATTGAGGTGCGCTATGTATAATAAAGAAGAAATACTACAAAAAGTTGAAATTTTATATAATTTATGGAAAAATGGTAAGCTTGGTGGCGAAGTTATGCCTGAAGATGCAAATCCACATTTAGAAAAATCATCGATAGAAAATTATCTTTATTTTACATTACCTATGGCTTTGAATTATCAGAGAAATTCATATAAATTATGGCAAAGTGCGTTAGAGACATATAGTGATAAAGAGACAAAATTTGTATTTGAACCTAAAAGATGTTTAGAAAAATCTTTTGAAGAAGTACAAAGAGCACTTATAAAATATAAGATAGCATTACAAAAACAAAAGCAAACTGAAATATGGTTATCATTATGCAAAACATTTGTAGAATTATACGATGGAGATATTAGAAAAATGTTTGACCAATTAGATAATGATGTTGATAAAATAAAAAATTTTATTCAAAAAGAAAATAAAAAGAAATTTCCTTACTTATCTGGAATAAAAATATGTAACTATTGGTTATATGTAATATATCAATATACTGATAGAAAATATAAAAATATTGAGCATCTAACAGTTGCACCAGATACACATGTAATTCAAGCAACACACAAATTAGGATTAATAAGTAATGAAGAATTAAATAAAAATGATGTTCCACTCATAGTAGTTGATAGATGGAATGAATTATTTAAAGAAACTAAATACAAACCAATAGATATACATACGCCTTTATGGTTATGGAGTAGGAGTGGTTTCAATGAGGTAAAGTAATAAGTCTCATAAAAAATATCATTGATATTCTTTTTATATTATATTAAAATTATTTTATTAATAATTTTAATATGAAAGGAGAGTTTTTACGAGAGAATTAAAAATAAATGGAATTTATAAACATTATAAGGGAGATTTATATATTGTAGAAGATATTATCTACCACAGTGAAACTTGTGAAAAAATGGTTGCATATAGAGCCTTATATGGAGATACCAAATTATGGTGTAGACCGTATGATATGTTTTTAGATGAAGTAAATAAAAACGGTCAAAAATATAGATTTGAATTACAAGACATAAAAAGTGTTAAAGAAAGTGATTTATCTTCATTGGAATCAGAAGCTAAACAGTATGATGAAGAAATAGCTATACAAAATGAGCAAGAAGATCAAGATATAGTAGAAAATTAATTTGAAAGAAAATACACCGTAATAAAAAATGACGAGAATTCTAAGATTAAATTGAATTTTCGTCATTTTTTATTGTTTCTAAATTATTCTTTTACTTCTTTGTTTAGGAATTTATATGTTACTGCTGCTAGAGCTGAGCCTATTAATGGTGCAACAATAAATACCCAAACTTGTGATAATGCTTCTCCTCCTAAGAATAAGGCTGGAGCTAAGCTTCTTGCTGGATTTACAGATGTTCCTGTTAATGGAATTCCCATAATATGTACAAATGCTAGTGTTAATCCAATTACTATTCCTGCAACTGATGATTTTTTTTCATCTGAAGTTACTCCTAATACTGTATAAATAAATATGAATGTAAGAATAATTTCTGTAATAATTGCTCCTATCATATTTAGTCCTACTGCAGAGGCTTCATCATATCCATTAGCTCCTAATCCATTCATTGGGTTTAATTTGCTACATTCTAAGATAGCATATAAAATTCCTATTCCAACAATGGCTCCTAAAAATTGTGCGACTACATAAAGTATAAAATCTTTTACACTCATTTTTTTGTTAATTAGCATAGCTAATGATACTGCTGGGTTAATATGGCATCCTGAAATATTTCCTATTACATAAGCCATAGCAACAATTGATAGTCCAAATGCTAATGCAATTCCTAAAGTACCAAGTGTTCCGCCTGCAATAGCGGCACTTCCACATCCAAATAGCACTAATACTGCTGTTCCAATAAATTCACATAAATATTTTTTCATTGGTCTCCTCCTTTTTGTTTTTATTATATTTTTTATGTTTTTAAAAGTCAAGAAATTCTTTCCTATATTTCTACAATTTTCTTTATATTATGTAATAGCATATATTTCTAAGATTTCTTTTATATAATCCTTTACTTGTTTTTTGGCAATTTCATTTTTACAATAAATATTCAAAACTTTTATTGTTTCATTGTTTATTTTTACTTTTAAGGTCCCAATAGTTGTTTTTTCTGCTACTGGTGCTTCTAAGTAAAATAAAGAATCTATTTCTATTTCAATATTATCTTCTTGTGTATTTTTTATTGCCATTGTTGTATATGGCATTTCTTCTATTTCTAGTTCAATTTCTTTTTTTATTCCTTTATTGATAATAATTCTTTTTCTATTCATTTCTTGCCAACTGTTAAACTTTTCTTTTATTATCTCTTTGATATTAATCATTTTGTAATTTTTATTTGCATATTCAATTAGTTGTATACTATCTGAAGTTCTATCTTTTTTTGTATCTGCTCCTAAAATTACTGTAATAATATCTAATTCTCCTCTTTTACATGCTGTAACTAGGCATCTACCTGCTCCATTTGTAAATCCTGTTTTCACCCCATACACGCCGCTTAAATTTCCTAATAATTCATTTGTATTTGAAATGTTTTTGCTACTTCCATTAATCGTTACATTGTAATTTCTAGTTTCTACTATATTTTTTATTTCTTTTATTGTTAGAGCATAGTCTGTTATTTTAGCTAATTCATATGCTGTTGTATAATGTCCGTTATTGTCTAGTCCGTGAGGTACCACAAAATGAGTGTTAACTAATCCTAAATCATGTGCTTTTTGATTCATCAAATTTGCAAAACCTTCTACGCTTCCTCCTATATGAATTGCTAATGCTACTGCTGCATCGTTTCCCGAACATAGCATTAGACCATATAATAAGTCTTTTACTGTTATTTTGTCGTTTTTCTTTAGTCCTAGTCTTGAGCCTCCTGTTCCTGCTGCTTTACTTTCTATGGTTACTATGTCATTTAAATTTGATTTTTCTATTACAACTATAGCAGTCATTATTTTCCTGATGACCACTTAAAAGACATTTTTTTAATGAGTCTTATTTGGACTCATACTATAGTCAATATCTTCTTTTTCTCCCAGTTTAAAGAAAATTTCTAATTTAACATGTTTTCGATTTCCATTTACTTTATGTACAATTATCTTATCTATTATAAGTTTAGTATATTCATCTATATTTTTATCTAAGTCTAATTCATTTTCTATTTCAGTATTTAATTTTCTTATATTTGCTTTAGTTTCTTTTTCACTATCTTTTTGTTCTCTTATTAGTTTTATATTTTCTTCGTGTTCATTCATTTCACAATTTAATAAATCATTTCTTTTTGAAAATTCATCATTTTTTATATATCCATTTATAACTAATTCTAAAAGTTTATCTTTTTTTTGTTTTATAATCCCAATTTTATCATTCAGCATTTTAATTTGTTTATCATAATCACTGTTAATGTCAATTTCTTCATATCTTTTTAGCAAATCTTTAGTTATTTCATTTTGATTATTTATGTATGTGCTTATTACATTTTTCATAATTTCATATAATTCTGATTCTATTAATATCGGGCAATCACATTGTTTTACTCCAAATCTAATATATCTATAACATGCCCATGTAGGTCTATTTTTTAGTTTATCTCCAGTTCTTCTATGAAATGGTACTAATTTTTCATGCTCATTACAATATAATAGTCCAGTAAAAGTATATCTTGTTTGAAAAATATTTTTATCATCTTGTTTATTCTTAAAGCTATCTGATCTTGCTTTTAATATTCTATTGCATTCATTCCATATTTCTTCACTTACTATTTGTGGTATTTTATCTTTGCATTCAAACACTTTCCAATCTTCTTGTGGTATTCTTATCTGTTTTGTATTCTTATAGTCTAATCTTGCTACTGTATTTGTACAATAATACCCTTTATATTTTGGGTTTCTTATCATTCTAGTTAATGTTCCTTGGTCTAACATTGTTCCTTTTCTACTTGTATATCCTCTCCTATACAACTCTTTTGCTAATTTTTTAAATCCATATTTTCCTGTTGAATATAATAAAAATACTTCTTTTACAAATTGTGCCTCTTTTTCATCGATTTCTAATTTACCATCATTTTTATTAAATCCATATATTGCATTATTTCCTAATACTCTTTCTTGTTCTATTGATCTTTTCATACCAAATCTAACTCTCTCAGATAATTTTCTAAGCTCATCTTGAGCAATACTTGCCATTATTGTTAGTCTTAATTCAGAGTCAGTATAAAGAGTATTTATATTATCATTTTCAAATAGTATCCCTACTCCATGTTTTAAGAGTTCTCTAGCATATCCTATACTATCTAAAGTATCTCTTGAAAAACGAGAAATTTCTTTTGTTAATATTAAATCAAATACGCCATTCTTCCCATCCATAACCATTTTTAAAAATCCGTCTCTTTTTAATGTACTAGAACCGCTTATTCCTTCATCAACATACCCTTCTATATATGTCCAATTTTTAACATTCTTAATGTAATTTGGATAATAATATATTTGATTTTCTAGTGAATTTAATTGTTCTACTTTTTCACTAGAAACTCTTGCATAATATGTAACTCTTAAAGGTAAATCGAAAATCGTTTTTCCTTTGCTTAATTCATCTTTTATCGTGTATATATCCATCTGCTATACTCCTTCATATTTTATGTTTATTTTTTTCTATTTCAATATCTTTTAATATTCCTGCTTCAACTTTTGAGAATGTATCTTTTAAGATTTTATTATTTTTATATAGTTTTCTGTTTATTATTAGTTCAATTTCTAGGTTTAGTTGTTTCTTGGAATATAATGTATTTACATCTTCCATTTTTCCTCCTGCAACTAATTCATAATATTAAATGGTATTCTATTATTATTTGTTTTATTACTTGATTTTTTTCAAATTTATGTTGTCCGTATAATTTGCTATATGATATAATAAATGTATATTTTTTAATTTGGAGGAAAAATGCGAATAATTTTACATAAGACAAGTAAAAATAAACTTAATGAAACCATAGATTATCTTATAAATACCGATAATAGAACCTTTAACAAAGTTCTTAAAGCTTTAAGAAATCCTGATGGTGATTTAGATATAAAATATATGCACGAAATAAATAATCCAAATGCAACTTTAGAAATAGTTAAATTATCAGACTTGATAGGAAAATTAAAAAGTCTTGATGAAGAGCAATATACTGACGTTCAAAAAGAAAGAATAGAAATATTAAAAAAATGCAGAGGAGAAGAAGATTTTAAAAAATTTATTAAAAAGCATTGCAAAATTAGTAAATCTGACTATAATGATATTTTGTCAATTTTTAATGGTACTAAAACTTTTAATGAATTTATCGAAGAGAAGATTAATGCTAAGCATAAGAAGAATATATTATCTTTTTTTAGAATCAATTCTCAAAAAGCTTTGCCAGCTGGAAATGCATCAATAGTAGATAAATATTATAATATAATCCAAAATATATTATCTAATGCTAAATATAACTTTTCTATTCAAGAAAATGAGCAGGCTTTTCATGATATTGAGTTAGCAATGTCAGTAAAAAAAATAGAAGCACAATATAGTATAGTATTAGGAAAAAATGATGAGCCTGATTGGCAAATTAGTCATGGGCTTAGAGATTATGTTTTTCATGATATGCCCCAAAATCTTAGTCCAGAAGAACAGGCTGTTTGGATATATATGAAATTATGCAAAACTTTTTCGTATGATGAGCAACATATCTTTTCTAAAATTGATCATAGTTCTTTCAATAAGACTTTTTTAGAAGGGATTAAGCCAAATGATAAATTAATATGTTATGATTTTTCAAGAGTATATGCTAAATTTATAAATGAATATTTAGGTGACAATATAGAGGCTAAAGTAGTTGGCAGTTCAGGTCACTTTTTTGTAGAGTTAATAGGTCAAGATGCTGCGGTAAAAGCTGAAGCAACAAATGCTATAGGACGGAAATGGTACTGAATTTTTTAAAGTAAGAATGGGATTACCAATTTGTGGTATATCGTCTATTTGTGATCCTAACAAAAAATATCAAAATGCAATAAAAAAGGTTACGCCTCTTGCATATCAAGAGATACAAAGTATAGATAATTATATGAAAATGCTAGATACTATTAGGTCCGAAGAAGCTAACAATGAAGAAAATTCAAAAGGAGATGATCTTTTAGGTAAACTTTCTGCATTAGTTAAGACTATGCGTGACCATGGAATATCTGGAATGGAGACGTTGCCAAGTATAACTATTTCTTCTTCAGTAGGTTTTTTAGGTGCAAATACAAAAAATACTTGGCTAAAAGAGATTGTACCAGATGGAGAAAAAGGTTCTAGATATATACTTAGTATAGCTGTTTATAATGAAAATGGTAAAGAATTTCATGTTATAAACAGTGAAAGTATGATGATAGAAACACTTTCAAGAGAAGATATAATTAAAAGGTTTAATTCAGGAAGGTATGAATATCAAAATAGTCAATATACTATAAAAGCTCTAGGAAAAGAAGTTTCAATTCCAAATAATAATAAAAGAGGAGAAAGATAAATGCCAACTTTAAATTATTTAAAATTAATTAATGATACATTAATTAATTATTATTCTGATAGCCAAAATAAAGATGAAAAAAAAATCTTAAAGCATAATATTATAAAAGAGGTTTTAAATATCGAAAGATGTTTTGAAAAAATAACAAAAGAGGAGGCAATAGGAATTTTAAAAGATTTAGGGATTTCAAAAGATAAATTGGAAAATGTATATCAAGAAGTATTACAAAGCCAGATGTAAAGCTTTTTCTAATTTAAAGTATTTGTAGAAGTATCTTTTATGATGTCATAATGTTGGTCGTACTAGCCATTGGTGTTTGTTTATTACCGTTTTTTTCATATAGTATTCTGCCTGAACTTCTGTCATAGATAAGACCGATTCTCGAATTTAGACTTGGTTCACTGTTTGTATTTTTTACTGTTGGAATTGTTTCTGTTTTGATTTTTTCAATGTCTATTTTTTCATTATCGTCTAAATTTCCATATACAAAATTGAAATTCATCAATAATATTATTATGATGATATTTATAGTCAAAATTTTATGTATTATTTTATTATTTCTTTTCTTAATCATAAAAAATCACCTTTTTTATTATATTTTAAAAGGCGATTTTTATGATTATTTATTTGTTTATCTTGTAGGAAATCTTGATTCATCTATTACTTCTTCTCGTATTTCTTCTATTGTATTTTTTCTTTCTTCATCTGATAAATCTAATCCTTCCTCTTCTAACTTTTCATTAATAAATTCTTTTAACTCTGATGAAGACATATCATCTCGTTCTAATGCTTCTTCTTTAATCTTCTCCTTTAAATTTTCTAACGAAGTTTTCCCATCAGATTCATCTATGTCAATGCCATCCATTGACTTTGATTTTATATCATTATCCCTAAAGTTTTTTCCTTCTTTTTCTACTTCTGTTATTGGGTCTCCACCTTGTTCTCTTACTGCACTTGTAGCTATCCTTTGGTTCTCTGTTTCTTTAGTTCTAATTGGAATTGCTCTTCTTGTTTCTTTATCTCTAACATTTTGAACATAATCGATATTCATCATTCCATAACTTCCAATTGAGACTGCTATTCCATCTGTTCTGCTTCTTGAATTTATCTGGAATAAACCTTTGACTTGCTTTTCTGTTACCATGCTTCCATCTTCATTCATTGAAATTACACTTTTATCTCCAGATGTTCCTTCTATTGGTTCTATACTGTTCATTACTTCTCTTTCTCCATTTTCTTTTACTCCAATAATTGTAAAAGTTCCATTGCTTTTTTCTGTTGGGTTAGTTAAAGCAATTTTCAATTCTTCATATTGAGCCGCTTCTGGCATAATATCTTCTAATGTTTCTTTGTCTGTCACTTTTTGTTTAGGATCAATACTAGATATTGATTTTATATCCTCTGGCTCAATTCCTAATACCTTTGCTGTTTCTTCTTTCTCTTCTTGTTCATTTTCTTTTTCTGATGTTTTCTCTTCTTCCTTTTCTTCTTCTTTTGTTTTTTCTTGATTATCTTCTTTTTCTGACTGTTTTTCTTTATATTCTGCTAATTCTTCTTTTGATAATCTTAAATCTTTATTTGATAATTCAGCCATTTCTCCGAAGTCAATGTCATCTAAATTTAGTTTATTTATATATTCTCCATAGGATTTCTGGATTTCTTGTAAATATTCGTCTGTAAGCTTTACTTTTCCATCTTTATTTACAGTTGCAATTAAATTATTATTTTTATCATAAATCTCATAGGTTGTATATTTTTCAAGTGCATCTGAATCATTTGGTATTTCATTATTTTTTTTCTCAGATTTATCTCCAGTTTCTCTTTCCTTTTGGTTTGTTATTTTCACAATATACACATTTTCTTTTGCTATATTACTATTTCCTATACTAAAATCATGATAATAAGTAATATCTTCTATCGATTGATTTTCTTCTAGTTTTGCATCTGATATTTCACTAATTTGTGTCATTTGCTTTTGTATTTCATCTTTTTTCATCGTATCCATATTTTTTCCCCATTTCACATATTTAAATTTCACTAAATGATATTACGTAGTCTGTTCCTTCTTTTAATTGTATAATTAATCTTAAATTAACTGTTGGGCTATTGGCATCTTCTTCATTTTTTATGTTTAAATTGCATATATATACTTCTCCACTTTTTTCATCTATTACAAATCCTAGTTCGTTTTTTTCATATAATTTTTGTGATATATATTCTTTTAATGTTTCTACTGTAGGATAATTGTTATTCCTAAATGTTTCGTCTAATTTTGAATAAATATATTGATAGTTCTTGTCATTTATTGCTTCTTCTAGCTTTGCTATATTTAGTATTATTTTTTCTTCTTCATCTGCAAAACTATATTTTTCTACAAATTCTGGTATATCTATTGTATATGTGTCTAATATTAGATCATAATCCATTACTGCATTTTCTCTAAATATATAATATCTTCCATCTTGATCAATGCAGGTGTATTGTGTATATGTTCCCATATCTTTTTTCTGATATTGTTCTACTTCCATGGTAACATTTGTTCTAACATTGTCTTTAGCATATTGTTTAAAATTCTCTAAAGTTCCAAATCTTTTTATTCTATATTCTTCATCTAAATGCTCATACGCTAATTCTTGGTTGTATAAAATTTCGTCTTTATATTTATCAAATAGATCCCTAACATATGCTTCATCAGAAATGTTTTGTCCCCCATATATATTGTTGTCATTTTTTTCTAGTGCTAGTGATATTGTGCCATCTATCGTTGTTCCTTCTTGTAAATTTGGATATTCTTCATCTATATAATCTTTTAAAAATATAGAAAATATTCTGTTTTTAGTATTTGCTTTTAACATTATTTTATATTCTGATATCTCTCCTGTTGATTTATCACGTAATGTTCCTTCTACTAAGTATATTGATATTTCATCGTTTTGCTTACTTACATACATTTTGCTAATACCTATTTTTACATCATTAATAGGTGGAATTTTTGATGTTAAATTGTCTAATGTTATATTTTCCGCTCCTATATATTCTTTGTCTAGCATGTTATATATATTTTGTGCATATAATTCTTTTTCTGTTTCTTCTAGGACAGTATCTTGTTC
The DNA here is from genome assembly GCA_947631745.1 of uncultured Clostridia bacterium. GTDB lineage: Bacteria > Bacillota > Clostridia > TANB77 > CAG-508 > CALXVA01. The sequence goes on along the minus strand of CANRMM010000003.1, from coordinate 48,126 downwards.
TACTACACGATATATATAAAATTTATTAACACAATTTTTAATCATGTAATATTCATTTCTATCATCTACTTTATGTAATTGTTTTGTGTTTGTTTCTATTAAATCTGTATTTGTCTCATTTTCCTCTAATATATTTGATAAAATTACCTCATTTTCATTTGTTGAATTTTTTACAATTATTGTGTAGTATGCTCCTATTAAAATTAATAATAGTAAAGTTAATATTATTATTATCTTTTTCATTTTAAATTAGTCTCCTAAATTTATTTATTAAAAATTATATGCCTTTTCTTTTTTATATTATTATTCTATAATCTAAAGCTCCATATACTATTAGTTTATATTGATTATCATTTGTATCAGTTATTGTATATTCTCTGGCATTTTCTGTAATTTGAGTTTGTACATTTTGTATCTCAAGGTGATTTAATTTTTCTACATTGCTTTCAATATATTCGATAAACTGTTCTATATTGTTAAAATTTCTTCTTCTGTAATTTTCTTCTAGCAAATCATATGCAATATTTGTTTTGTATTTTAATTTTAAAATATAATCTTGTATATATCTGTCTGCTATTCTTTTAGACGAATAGCTATCTTGCTCATATGTATTGTCTTTATTTTTTTCTATTCTAATAGTTTTTGATTTTTTTATTTGTCCATTTTGTGCTCTTTGATATTCTTCCATTTTAATTGGTTCTATTGAAAATGTTTCGTTTTTGTAATCTACGTTTATCTTAAAATATTTATTTTGTAATTCATTTTTCCCTGTTTCTAATATAAATCCGTATGCATAATATATTACTTGATTATAGTTTTCTAGCTTATATTGTTCTTGTAAATAGAAAGACATATGATTAGGTGTTTCTGTGTATGCTGATAAAATTGTTTCTAATGTTTCTTCATTATCTCTTTTATATTCTTCTGATGTCATATTATATACAGCATTATTATCTTTTATATTTATTTTTGTATATAAATTCTGTATTATTTCTTGTACTGTAAAAAATCTATAGTCATCTGTTTCTTTTATTGTATGATCTTCCAGCTTGATTAAAGCATCTTGTGGTCCAGAATTTTCTGGTGGCGTTTCTATTCCATTTTGATTTATATTTTTTTTCGAGGCAAACATAATTAGTAATAAAATGATTAGCAAAATTGCTAATGCAATTATGATTATTTTTAGTTTTTTCATATTGATATTACCAATTTTCCTTTCCTATCTAGGTTCATCTAAGTATATATATCCTTCTAATACATAGCTAGGACCCCAACCCACATTTCCATCTAAAGGTATTTTTCTAATACCCATCCATGAGTCTCCGTTACCAGCTTCACTAATATATATACCATCTTCTGCTACTCCTTCTACATATGCAACATGTCCGCATTCTCCTGCTTGTTTCCAAGAAACAAGTGAATTTGGTTTTGGAGTACTTCCATAGTTAAACCATCCATATTTCATATTCAATTCATACCATTGTCCTCCATTTCCAACTCCTACGTTTCTACTTGGATATGGTTCATTTAAATACATAGATGCTCTTCCATACGCCCACCATGTACATTGGAATGGCTGAAGTAAATTAATTGGTGTCGCCCACCATTTTTCAAAAGGACCTTGTTGATAACTTCCATTTTTATGTACTTGTGTATGAATTAATTCAGTTTCTATATAATTTTGAAGTTGTTTTGCTTCTTCATCGTTTGTTATTCCACCTGTTCCTATTCCTGTATACCATTTTCCTAATACATCATAATATCCTGTTCTAAATAACCTCCATTCTGATTTTCTTCTTGTAATAAGTCCTGGTAATACTTGTCCATCTGAAGTGGTTGGTTCTGACATATATTGTGTATATAGTTCATGGGTAAATGGTATATCACTTACTTTTTCTTCATATAGGTCGTCTGTTTCTTGATTCCAATATTCTTGATATGCTTGCACAAAATTTTTGCCATGCCTAATTCCTACTGCTCCTATCCTGCTTGGGTCAGATGAGTTTGGATTTCCTGGTCCGCAATTATATGCTCTCGATACCATAGCATGAATTTGATATTCTGTTAAATCTAGACCACTTGTAACAGCTTTCATTTTCTCAATATTATCTTTAATCTCATTTTTTTCTATATCATCTACAAATTTTTTATCAACTTCCCCTCCCATATTCGTTGGGTATCCGGCATCTTGAAATAATGTTAAGTGTGCATTAATGTCAACTCCATATCCTACTACTGGATTTCCTGCACCATCATCCTCAATAATATATTTGGTTCCATCTGCATTTGTTGGTGCTCCTCCCGCGTTTTCAAAATAGTGTATATATTCAGTTAGTAGTTCTATTCCTCCTGTTCCTACAGTTTGAAATTCCCTTGCATTAAATATACTAAGGTTTAAATCTGTTACTCCATAATCTTTTCCTGTATATTTATATAATATATACCTCATAATCTGTTCTAAGCTTTGTAATTTGCTGTCTTTTTCAAATAAATAGAGTAGTAATTCTGATCCACTTACAAAATTTTCTCCTGCTTTTTCATATCTTGTTGTATTTGGAATTTTTAAATCCATATCTAATAATCCTATGAATGATTTTTCTCCATCTCCTTTTTCTCCAGTTTTGTCTATTACTTCGCTTCTAGATTCTTCTTCATAAGAAATTTGTTGTGATGATGTTGTTATTGTTCTCGTTTTATCTGCCTGCCATGTTACTTCTTCTCCTGCTTTTGTAGCTTCTTTTTCTGAATCATCTGCTAAAGTTGTATCATTATCTTTTGTGTATGTTTGTGATGTAGGTGCTTGGGTTGTTTCCTTTTTTGCATAAGTTATAGTTTGTTCACAAAACCATACTTTTACATGTGTTATTGCAACTTGAGGAGTTGCATAGGTTGATGATGTTGTAGTTGTGTTAGTTACTGGTTTTCCTTTTGTTACTTCTCCTTGAACAAGCGTGTTTTGTGCTTCTCCGATTGTTTTCTTCTTCTGTTGCTGTTCTACTTACCGGTGTATATGTATTTGTTTCTGTTGTTGTACTTGTTCTTTTATTATCCATTATTGTAATATCTATTTCGCTCTTCATTACTAAATCTGCTACTTTTGATACAAATTCTGGGTTTTCTGTTACCATAGCTAAGTATAAAAAGAAATTCATTGGTGTTGTATATAGTGAAATTACATTTTTATAATTGATATGACTAGTTGATACTGCTCTTTCTCCATTGACCGTGCTTATAGTTGCAAATACTAGATTATCATCTTTATCCATTGTAAAATACTTATTAATGTCATAAGCTTTACTATTTACTTTGTTTTCAAAATCTGTTTCATTTAAGTAATCAAGCTGATAACTATCTGTAGATTTTTCTGCTCCATCTCTGGTTCTATATACATATACATTTCCATATACTTTATCACCTTTGGTCCATGATTCAAACCATCCTGGCTTTGTGTTTAGTACTTCTGTAACAATCTGTGCTTGGTAAAATTTTTTTATGTATTCTCTCATTGCTTTGCGATTTGCTTCTTCTATATCTGGATTACTATAATCTACATCTCCCATTAGTTTTAGTCCATCTAAGCTAACTCCCATATCTGCGATTGTATTGATAATTGTATCTACTTGTTCATCACTAACGTCTATTGCTCCATCATACTCAATTGTAAAAAAATCAATAACTCCGTCTATCAATTCTTGTACCTTTTCGCCAACTGCATTAAAAACCCCTAAAAGTATTGCTCCAGCTAATAATATAAGGATAAAAGTTATAGCATAAGGAAGTATTATAGATACTACTTTTTGTATGATTTTACTTTTGGCTTTTTGAGCAGCTTCTTTTGCTGCTTTTTTGGCTGCATTTTCATTTTGTTCGTTTTGCTCGTTTTGCTCGTTCATAGTCATCTCCTACTTTCTATATTTCTATATCTATTGTTGTGGTTTTTATATCATTTTCCATTATAGTGGTTGGATTTTCTTGGTAATTTAGTATAATATCTTTAAATCTTACTTTTTCAATATTTCTATTAAAACTATATATTTTATTAAATCTTATCTGTGTTATTATAATATTTCCAGGAGTTATTTTAAGTTCTTCTGGTGCTATTTCATATAAAAATGATTCATATTCTACATTTTGATTATCTACAATACAAATATTTCCGTTTGCTTTTTCGTCTGCTATTAGTATTGTATTTTGTGAATTATTTTTCATGATAATTGTATAGATTTCATAATCTTTATAAATTCTTCTATCTTTAATTTCTATTTGCAAATTTTCTTGATTTAAATATTTATTAATTTCTTTCTTATCAATAAATCCTTTTATTGATAGTTTTTCTTCTCCATTTTGTTTTGTAATAGAAATAGTATCTTCTGTTCCTTGCTCTAAGTTTTGTCCTCCTGTTGCTAAAATATTATCTTGATAATATTTTATTTTATAAGTATATATATTGGATGTATTTAGCCATAAGTCCAAATGATATGTTTTAGTCGTTTCAAAATTTGCATTGCAATATTCTTGGATAAACCTATTAATATCATTATTAAAAACTACTTCTTGACAATTATTACTTAATAATTCAAAAGCATTTTGATATTCTCTATTATTGCAATACATTACAAATTGATTTATTATTTCTATGTTTGATTTCGTTACTTCTTCTGCTACAACTTCTCCTGTTATAATAGATTGAGTTGGCTCATATTTATTTTTAACAATTTGTTCTTCATTTGTTTTTCTTCTATTATCTAATATACTATTTGTTATTTGTATCATTACAATAATAAAGGCTATAATTGCAACGGTTAGTATTATCTTTTTTCTATTTTGACTCCAATATCTCTTCAACCATTTCATGATTATAGCCTCCTTTTATTTAATTAATATACTTTCTTTTGTTTTTTTACCATTGATACAATTCTACTTGCCTGTGCTTCTGCTGCTTCTTCGCCCATACTTGGATCTTTACTTAATAATTCTCTTGCAAAAGATTGTTCTAATTCTTTTACTTTCTTTGCATCTCTTAAGTCTTTTGCGTCTATTCCTTGTGCTATTTTAGCAATTGTAATTGCTTGTTCTCTTGCTTTTGTCTTTGCTTCTTTTTCAGGCATATTTGTTGTAGATTGTAATTCTTGTTGTAATTCTTGTTCTAATAACATACTCTTGTTAATTTGTTTTACGTCGGAAATTCCCGCTCTATTATATTGTGCTGCCTCTTTCATTGTTTGATCTAATTCTTGTCTTGATGGTTTGCTTCCTGTTTGTTCTGTAACTTTTTCTTCAAAGAACTCTCTGTTGTCTTCATTTGCTATAAATTCTCTTTCTTGTTGTCTTAATTCTGCTTCTGTTCTTCCGTAAGCTCCTTCTTCATATGCGTTTCTTAATTCTGTACCAGTTGTAGCTACTCCTCTTACCATATTCGAGGCTACTGCTGGTCCTACATTCCAGCCAAGTGCTGCTCCTCCTAAGCCATATGTTAATGTATCTTCCAAATTATCTCCTGCTATTCCCATTCCAAGTCCTATTACTCCCATAGTTCCGGCTGCCAAAGTCTTTCCTGCTATTGTTGCTGCATGTGGAGCTGCTCTTTTTACAACACCTGCTGCTCCTTTAATTGTTCTTGCTCCTACTCTTCCTGCCCCTTTTACTGCCTTTACTCCTACTTCTCCTGCTGCTTTTGCTACTTTTGCACCTGCTTTTCCAGCTCTTTCTACAGAATTTCTAAATGGTTTTGGTGTTTTCCTATATATTTCTCCAGCTTTTGCTATACCATCTTCTGCAGTTGATTTTATTTTTCCTCCAACCTTTCCTATGCCATCTTTTGTCGCTCTTATTGCATTTCCTGCTTTCGTTATACCTGATTCTGCTGTTGTTCTTATTGTATTTCCTGCGCTTGCCATTGTTCTAATAGGTTTTGAATTAGCTACATTTCTTTTTAATGTTACTGCTTTTTGTTTTAATTCACTATTATCCCATTTCTCTTTAGCGGAATCTCCTGCCCATTGTAATATTCCTCTTTGGTCATCTTCTGATGTATGACTTCCTGTGTTTCTATCAAATGGTTTGGTTTCATTTATTGCCGTCAATGCTTCTTCTTGAGACATACCAGATTCTGTTAGTCTTCTAAATTCTTCTGCTCTACCTATATCTTCTCCTTGTTCTCCTATATTAGGATTATTTTTGGTTCTTGGTCTTCCTCTTCTATTTTGACTATTATTATCTTTGTTATCTTCTGTATTTCTATTATCTGTTGTATGTGGTGGTTCTGTGTTTCTGTTATCTGCTGTATGTGGTGGTTCTGTGCTTCTATTATCTGTTGTGTGTGGTGGTTCTGTACTTCTATCATCAACTGTACGTAGTGGTTCCGTACTTCTATCATCAATTGTACGTGGTGATTCTGTACTTCTATCTTCTGTTGTAGTTGTATTATCTCTGTTTCCATTATTATTCGTCTCTGTGGTTCTATTTCTATTATTACCTCTATTATTATTTTCTGTATTTGCTGTTCTAGTTCTTGTGAATGGTGCTAAGCTTCCGTCTGGTGCATTTGGGTCTGTTAATTGTCTTTGTTGTCTTATTCCTTTTTGATTTCCTGCACCTACTTGTTGTTTTCCTCCGCCATTTGCTCCTTTTTGTACTAATCCTTTTATCATATTGTATGCTGCAGCTCCACCAAATGCTCCGGCAAACGTTGCTCCTGCAGTAGATGCTTGGTCAAATTTAAAGAACCTTCTTAAGATCTTTTCGGCCGGTGTAATGAATGCAAGAAATAAAATTGCATAAAGAGGATTATTTACGGCTATTTGCATTCCTGAGCCTAAAAATACTGTATAAATTATTAAATGGAATGGCTGTAGTAATGCATTAAATATGTACTCTTTTAGCCACATACCAAATGCTTGTGCTTTTCCGTCTCCCATTTTATCGATTGGATAAGTTAAAACAACTAATGGCGCAATTAGTGTTAAAAATGCTATTGTAATTGCCCTCTTCATATATTGCCACGTAAACATAAATGTATATACAACTAATGCAATATAGAAAATTAAATATACAATTCTTGATCCAAAGTCGTTATATTGCACTTGCATTCTACATAGCCCTGTTAAATTTGTTTTAAATTCTATATCTCCAGCTGAATCTCTAATAACTACTTTTATATCTGTTGCATTTGAAATTCCTTGTGTTACAATATCTATTAATTGCATTGTAAATGCCATTATATAGTGTAAAAAGAATAATAAGCATAAAGCAATTACCCAATCCATTAACATTTTTTTGTACTTTGCTTTATCTGATGCTGTACTAGTTAATACAATTCTAATGCCTACATAAAGTAACACAGATAGTAAGCCAACAATTACTAAATTTCGTAACGCATTATACCAGCTTGCTATTACTTCTCTTAATTGTATTGCTATTGATTTTTCTTCTTGGTTTGAATTATATTCTTCACCAGCATCTATTACTCCATTGTTATTTGTATCAATTCCTTTTTTAGGATTAATAAAGTTTGCATCTAGTGCTGGAACTTCATTAGCAAATATTTTTTCTGGTCCATATTTTATAATTGGAATTGTATATGTTGATAATCCAAACCAACCTTGGTCTAAGTCTTTTGAGTCTATTTCTACTGTTTGCGTATCTGATGGCAATTTTGATGTTCCCATTTCATACGAATCCGCTCCATTCGCTCTAAAATCATCTGACTTTACTGAAAATCCATCTGACTTTAATAAGTCAGTTTGCCCTCCATCCATAAATACTTCAAGTAAAGACATAACAGCATCACCTATACCAGCGATCAAATCGATTACTGGTCCCATAAGAACTCCGCCAAAGTCTGCTTGTGAATAATTTGGAGCTATGAAATTAAATGACAATATCATAACAATTGTTATCATTATCTTTCGTGTGAGATTTTTCTTATTTATTTTTTTCATATAATCCCCCTAATAGTTTGCATATTGTTTTCTTCCCTTTTGTACGATTTTATTTAAATTTGTTTCTACAAATTCAAATTCTTTTCTGGTTGGATTAATTTGTATGATTGCACTATCTGCTCCAACTTTTAGTAGTCCTTCTCCTTTTAAACAAGTTACTAAGAAATTTGCTTCTCCTTCGCTTAATTTAAATACTTCTTTTAGGTATTGTATTTCTGATTTATCTTGTGCTAAAAATAATTTTGTGTCTGATGATGTTAAAACTGCTTGTGCTTCTGGTTTTTCATAAAAATCTTGAAATCTTTGTGAAATAATAGCTAATGATACGTTTCTTTTTCTTGCACGTCTAGCCATTGTATTTAAGAAGTCAACTGCTTCTGGGTATGGAAGTAACATCCATGCCTCATCTACTAAAACTCTTTTTTTGGCTGCTTTTGTTCTATCTTCGCTATTTTTCTTTACGTATTTTTCCCATATCCACTCTAGTAATATTTGTTGTGCAAGTGGTCTTGCAAATTTTTCTTCTAGTTGTGATATATCTAAGTTAATAAATAGTGATCCTTCTAATAAATCAAAAGTTGATTGTCCATCAAAGTATGCCATTTGTCCATCATATTCTCTTATGTACTGTTTCATAACTTTTAGTAAGTAACTATAATGAAAACTATAATCTGCATTTGTATTTTCCATTGCTTTCCCTTGTATTCTTCTGTACCATGAACCAATTGTTGGCATTGCTTTTTTTCTTCTTCCTATCATGTTGTTTTGAATTTCCCCTGTTTGTGTTGCAAATAAGCTATTCGGATCATTTGTAATTCCGTGTGCTGCATATTCTTCTGCTACAGATTCTGCTATAATTTGTTTTGTTAATTCATTTACTTCATCACTTCTTGTACTTCCTCTTGCCATAGTAAGTAAGGCTTGTGTTACGTCTTCTACTTTATTTTCAACATTTAATACTACTCTATCTCTTCCTGTAATTTCATCTTTTATGATTTCTGTTTCAATATCAAAAATATTAATTACTGTTTGTGATGTAGGACTAATAACTACGTTAATTCCACCTAAGCTTTCTGCTACTATGCTATACTCGCCTTCTGCATCTAGTGCTAAGCTTTGTACTCCCATTAATACTGCTGATCTTGAGATTAATGTTTTCATAGTAACTGATTTACCAGCACCAGATTTTGCAAAAATAACCATATTATAGTTTGTTAATGAATTATGAAAATTGTCAAATAGAATTGGTACTCCTGTTTGTTTATTTATTCCTAACGGAACACCTGTTGAATGTCCTACTTCTGAAGTTGTAAATGGAAATACCGTTCCCATTGATCTACGGTCAAATGTATGTGTTTTTGATATTTTATTTTCCATTAATGGTAAATTTGATTTAAAAGCTTCTTCTTGCATTCCCCATGCACTTTTAATTCCTACTAATGATTTTGACATTTCTGTTGCTAATAATTTAGTATATCGATTTAAGTCTTCTAGGCTGTAAGCAAATAAAGTAGAAATAATAGATGCTTCATATAGTTTATTGTATCCTGCTGCAATTTCATCTCTTAATTGTTCTGCTTCTAATCTTTTTTGTCCTAATGTACTTTCTCTGTTGATATTTCCTCTATCTGCTGCTACAATTCTTTCTGTTTCTAGCTCGTTAATAACTCTATTTAATTCGTTTTGTGAACTTGATTCTGCAATAGGATTTATATAAATTGATGTATTAATATCTCCAAATAAATACATATCTCTAAATAATTCTGGGAAAGTACACATTCTTGGTAATGCTGATACAAAGAAACTTCTAGCATATCTTGTTACATTTGATATAATTTCTAAGTGGTCTATATTAGTAGCATCTATTCCTGATGGAGCTATCAATTCTTTAATCGTTTTCTTTTTTAAAATTTTAAAATTATCTGGTTTCGTATAATCATTAATTTGTTTCTGTTGCTCTTTTTCTCTTTGTTTCTTTTTTGACATTTTCTTTTGTACCTCCTTCTTTAGCTTTTTTTGCTATCCTTTCACTGTTTATTTTTTCTTTTGCTCTTGTAGCAATGTCTTCACCTATTACTGAACTGTTTTGATCTATAATTAATTTTGCCATCCTTGAAATTAAACTGTCTATATTATTTTCTTTTTTCTCTAGTTCTTTTTGTTTGTCTGATTTTGCTTCATTTACTTTTTCATTTGCTTTTTTGAAAGCTTCTACTTCTATTTTTTCATCTAATGCTCTCATTTTTTTGTCTAACACATCTGGTGCTGTTGAGTACAATTCATCATATCCTGCATCAATTGCTTTATCTAATCCATATACTTCTGATTCATCTCTGTTATATGCTACATATAATAAATCTACTAGTTCATTTGAATCTAATATTTTTCCATTAATGCTACAAGCTGCTAATGTTCTTATTATTGATTGACTTCTTGTATATAATTCTGAAAAAGATAAATTTTTTATTTCTTCTTTGTCAAAGTTATTTTGTCCAATATCTTCTGGATAGTATGGAATAACAATGTAGTATTTTTGATTTAATACATTTTTATTTAAGCTTAATTTTTCCGTACTATAAATAATATCTTTTCCATACTCTGTTAAATTTCTTTGTTTTGTTAACTCATAATATGCTTTGTCAAGTTGTTCTTTTGAATATTTTTCTGATGCTACCATTTCTTTATAACGTTTTTCTTGTCTTTCTAGTCTATCTTCAATTTCTTTTACTCTATCTTTATAAGTTTGAATACTTGACTCTAAGTTAATGGTTCTTGTTTGTGTATATATTTGTATTGGATGTCTAATTGTATTTAAAAATTGAATAAATCCTTCTTCTACTGCATTTTTTTCAATTTCTGACATCAGGTCATAGTTTATTCCTTGACATTCTACTACCATAATGTATTTATTTCCGTCTTTTTGGACAATCATATTGTCTTCTATTTTATCAAACTCCATAAAATTAAATACTGGTTCTACAGCAAAGGTTTTTGCTTTTTTATTGTCTTCAATTGCTTTTCTTTTGTTTTCCATTTTTACTTCTTTATCTTTTTTCTTTGCTTTTGACATAAAATATACTATACATAAAACTGCTAATAATACAACGATTATAACAATTATGATTTCTAGAATATAGGTTAGTGTGTTTATATTATTGATCATCCTTTTCTTCCTCCTTGTATAAATATATTTTTTTGCCCCTTGTTTTAAATAATATTGCTCTTTTTATAATGTCATCTATATTTTCTCCTCCTGTTTTTTGAGTAAATTCTATTTTTGATATATTTGGTACTTTGCAGGTTCCAATTAAAAATCCTATTCCTGCTAAAATAGCAATAATAGCAATTCCTATTGTTGTTAAATCTAATGCTGATAGAATAGAATAAAAAAGAAATCCTATTCCTCCTCCTACCATTGCATATAGAAAACTTTTTCCAGTGAATATAAATAAAATTCTTCCTTCACCTTTTACATTTCTAGGTAAATTATATGTTCCCACAAATTTTTCCTCCTTTGTACATAACTACACTTATTTTATATTATATCAAATATTATCGAAAATTGGTAGGAAAAAATAAAAAAAGTGCACTTTTAATGCACTTTTAATATTTCTGTAATATTTTTGTAATATTTCTGTAACATTTTGTAGTATTAGTATGCCTATACACTAATGCTTGATCCTAAACCTACTACAACTTTTGTTATTGCAGATGCTCCAAAAATCAAGATTGCTCCTATTAAATATGGTATCATTGTCTTTTTGTATTCTGCTTTTTCTGAAGCACTACCCATCATGTATTTAATACCTAATACTAATAGAATAATTACTGCAACTACTACACCGACAGTTGTAATAATACCAATAATATTATTGCCTATGCTTACTACTGAACTTTGTGCACTTGATTGTGTTCCTGTTAAACCACTTGCAATTCCTTCTACATCCATTGCTTTTGAAAATGTTGTTCCCATCATAAGAATCATTATTGCTGTTAATAGGATTGCAATTATTTTTGCAGTTTTTTTCATATTTTTTCCTCCCTTTTTATTTATTATTATATATTTTAAATCTATCTCATTTTGGAGATAATTTTAAAAACAAAATTATTTATGTTATTTTTTCTATTATGCTGTTGCTTGCAATAAGTTTACTATAATTTCCCATATTGTAAAGCTACCAAATATAACTACACAACCTACAATATATGGTATAAGCGATTCTTTTATTCTTACTCGCTCTCCTACACTTCCTGTCATGTACTGTATGCCAATTGCCATTCCCCAAATAATTAAAATGACAATAGCTATTACTAATAATACATTGTAAATAAGATTTGACATATCTTGTATTGACTCTTCACCTAATGTTGGTGTAGAACTATTTCCTGAATTAATAAAGTCATCTGCTTTATCAAAAATTTCCATTAAAGGATCTGATGCATATGTTTTTGGAGTTAATATAAAAAATATTACTAATATTATTATGAAAATCATTTTTATGTGTTTTATTATATTATTTTTCTTCATATTTCCTCCTTTTTGTATTTTTTATTATACAATATCTGTCTTTTTATTTCAATACTTATTTTATACTTTATTCTACTGACCCTACCATTTCTGCTAAAATTCCTATCAATTGTGTAATTGAAACTACTAATATAATTCCTACTAAATATGGTATCATCGTTTTTTTGTATTCTGCCTTTTCTGATACACTACCTGTCATGTACTTGAATCCTAATATTATCATCATAATAACTGCTACCACAATTCCCGCTGTTTTGATTACTCCTATTAGTACATTAGCCCTATCTATTACATATTGTGTTCCCTCTGTTCCAGGTAGCTCTGGTCTATAATCATTTGTATTAATGGTTCCTGTTGCAAAAGTATGGGGTTGACATATTGTAATAAAAAACAATATTATTAAAATTGCAACTATTAATATTTTCTTTTTTTTCATCTATTCCACCCCTTTATGTTTTATTATATCTCATTTTTTGACTTTTTTCAATTGTTTAAGTATATATTTCTTTTTTTATTCTACTATATTTTTCTATTTTTGTAATATTTGTCATTCAAAATTAATCAAAATGTAATATTTTTGTAATATTTTAATCATAAAATTTCCCCCGACTGAATCTCAGCCAGGGGCGTTTTTTGGAACTCTAATTAGAAGATTAGATCAAGAACTCCTCTCCAGGTTACCAGTGCTACCATCGCGAAGGCCATAACCACCATCGTTCTTTTGGCCCACCGTGCTCCGAAACTCACGGTCTTGTCCCATCGGAAAAGCAGTCCAACCACAATTATCACCAATGACACTAGCATAACCAGTCCGCATGGCACCATGATTCTGTCCAGTTTATGGCTTGCCGCCATAATGATCATCAGGATGTATACGAAAAGCACCGTTCCAAATTTCATGTATATCTCTCCCTTTCAGGTTATAAAGTATTTATATTATATCATAATTTGTTATTTTTATCAAATTTTTACCTTTTTTCTTTTTGTTTGGTTCTATTCTATTCAGTTCTATTTTATAGTATTCTGCAATCAGCTCATCTAGTTGTATACTTAACTCATAAGTTACACTATAGTCTTGTCCACTAATAATACTGTCATTTAGTTGTTCTCTTAATTTACAAATTTCTTCATTTAACATAAAACCACTCTCCTTATTCCTATTTTTTTCTTTTGTATATTTTATAAAATACCATATTTTTACATATACGTCAATTGATTTTCATTGATTTTAGTGATTTTTGTTGATTTTTCGTATGACACTTTTCTACATTTTTCTACATTTTATTTTGTTTCATTTCCTTTTACAACAGAGAGTATCATATTTTCCTTTTTAAAGACATTTTTTAATATCTCTTCTGTATATTCTTTTGTTACAGTATCATATTCTTCAATATAATCAAAACTATTAATCTGTTTCATTTTGTCTGCTAAAAACATTCTGGCAATATCACCTATACTATTATATTCTATTACATAATCTCCATATATTTTTTTCTTTATTCTGTCAAAGTTTTCTTTATTCAATCCTTTTTCAAATTCTTCTATTTTCTCTTGTATTTTTTGTTGTATTTTTTGAGGATTTTTTGATTGTCCAGATATTAAAATGTGTGCATATTCGTCGCTAAACTCATAATCCAAGTCTGGCTCGGCTAATAAGTCTCCACTTTCATATAATTCTTTATATAAATCCGAACTTTTACCTATTAGTAAATTTAATATAATTTCTATTGCTATATGTTTTTTTACAATTTCTTTTCTATTTTCTTTTAATAAATCTGTATCTTTAAATCCTACTGCAAAAATTGGTGTGCTTACTTCCATTTCTACTTCTTTATATGGTTTATTTATTTTATTTTCTACTTCTGGATAAATTCTTCTAATTTCGCCTTGTGATTCTCTTGGAAGTAATCTTTTTTTGATTTCTTCTAACAAATTTTCTGGCTCAAAATCTCCACATGCTACCATTACCATATTTGAAGGATTGTAAAACGTGTTATAGCATTTATACAAAACATCTGGTGTAATTTTGCTAATTGATTCGACACTTCCAGCGATATCTATTTTGATTGGATTTTCTTTATACATGCAGTCCATAGCGTTCATATATAATTGCCAGCCTGGGTCATCATCATACATTTTGATTTCTTGTCCTATAATACCTTTCTCTTTTTCAACATTTTGATCTGTGAAATATGGATTTTGCACATAATCCATTAATTCGTCTAATCCTTCATAAAAATTATTTGTACATTCAAATAAGTATGCTGTATGATCATTTGTTGTATAGGCATTTGCATCAATTCCTAGTGCCATTAAAGTATCCAAGCTATTAGTTCCATCTTTTTGTTCAAACATTTTATGTTCTAGGAAATGTGCTACTCCATCTGGAATAAATACTTCTTCTTTTGTTTTTGGCATAATGAATCTATTGTCAATTGATCCAAAGTGTGTTCCCCATATAATGTATTTTTTGTTTGCTTTTTCCTTTGGAATGATAATGACGGTCAACCCATTTTCTAATGTCTCTATATATGCCTTTTCTTTTATTCTTGAACTTTCTATTATTTTCATACTTTTTCCTCCGCTTTGATATTATTTTTAATCTCTTAAAAAATAAATTGTATGGATATTTACTTTATTGGCTACTTCTACAATTTGTTCTTTATTAATATTATTTATTCTTTCTTCATATTCTTTAATTGTAATATTTGTTCCTGCCAACTCTTGTCCATAATAATACGTAATTTCTGTGTCTTGCTCTGCTGTTATGCTTTTTACAGATTCAATAATTAAATTTTTAGCATTTTCTATATCCTTTTCTGTAAAATCCCCCTGTTTCATGTCTTCTAACTGTTGTTTTGTAGTACTTAATGCTTTTTCATAGTTTTCTATTTCTATTCCACATCTGACAAAAATGCAATTTTTTTGTCTATTATAATTTGATCCTGCTGTATATGCTAAACTTTCTTTTTCTCTAACATTTTGAAATAGTTTTGAATTTGCTCCTCCTCCTAGAATTGCATTATAAACAGATGTTGCAAATCTTGCATTTTCTTCTGACATATCAATATCTAATCCTAATACTAATTTTCCCTGGGTTACTTGCATATGGTCTTCTACTATATTTTCTTGTTCTGGCTTTCTTGCATCTGTTTTTTCGTTATTAATAATATAGTCTGGCTTTCTTGGTTGTAATCTTTTTATTTTTTCATTTTCCTGTATTATTTCTATCATCTTGTTTTTCTCTGTCGTTCCTGAACAAAATATATCAATTTTACAAGTATTTATTAATTCTTGATATCTTTTATATAAATCCTTTCCTGTTATTTTGTCTATGTCTTCTACATATCCATATTTGTATAGTCCATAAGGTTCATTTTTAAACATTTCTTCAATGCATCTATCTAATGCATATTTTCCCTTATTATCAATTTTTCCTTCTATAATCTGTTTTAAATTTTCTTTTTCTCCTGTTATATATTCTTCTTTAAAGCTTTCATTTTCAATTAGAGGTTGAAATACAATATCAAATAAAATATCTATACTTTTTCTTGTTAGTTCTTCTTTTTGTGGTAAGAATTCCTCACTAAGAGCTTCTAAGTAAAATTTAATAACGTGATTATCTCCACTTTTCTCTATTCCGCAATCAAAGCTTGCTCCATACATTTCTTCTAGCTTTTTGCTAATTATTTCTTGTGATGGCATTGTTTTACTGCCTCTTCTTAATATAGCTGTTAATAATGCATCTATGGTAATATTTTCTCTTTTTAATGGTATTGCTAAAAAAAGGGCATATAAATTTGTTTTAAAATTGTTTGTGTTAATAGAATGAAATTTAATTCCCTCTTTTATTTCACTAGTTTCACAATTCATCTATTTTCCTACCTTTCTTTTATTTTTTCTTTATTATTATAATATAGTTTGGAAAAATTATACAAGTTATTTAAAAAAATCCAAATATGATTTTTTATCATACTGGATTTTTTTTATTTATTGATCTAATTTATAGATGTCATATTCTTCAATTTTTCCTATTTGTTCATAGTTTTCTACTATATAGTCTTTTACTTCTTTTATTTCTTGATATGCTAAGCTGTCCGGTTCTATTAATATATTTGTATTTTTTAATTTTTTTATTTTCTCTATCAGCCCTTTTTCTCCTTCTATTCCTAAATTTCCATAAAAAGGTACGTCGAAATCACCATTATTCTTTTTTAAAATATTATTATATAAATTTGCTTTATATGACATAATAATTATATTGGTTCCATTTCTTTCTTGTTCTTCTATATAATTCACTACTCTGGAAATTTCATCTTGATTCTTTAAAGTTCCTCCATAATATGGTTTATATTTATTTTGTTGTAGTACTAAATAGTATGGCGTTATAATAAGTATATATATGTTAAAACATACTGTTCCTATTATAATAATAATGTCTAATATTTTCATTGCTTTTATTACTTTTCCTGTTTCTAATATTTCCTTAAGCATAATTTTTTCTATAAAATAAATAGTTGTAATAAATGCTAACATGTTTCCTTGTAAAACATGATAATCATTTATTATTGGATATGCAATTAACATTAATGGAATTGAAAGAGTTAATAAAGTTATAATGTTCTTCCTTACTTTTTCTTCTATAGTTATCTTTTTGCTTTTTAATGCCCATAGTATCACTATAATTATTGGTATCTGTATTATGTATGTGAATATGGCATTATCACAATAAAAGTTTTCATTCTTAAATTCAATTGTTCCTAATATCGTATAATTAATGAATGGGTATAAGTTCTCAGTTAATGCTAAATATCCTAAAAAAATTCCTAAAATAATTGCACTAATTCCTAGTTGCTGTATTAGTATTTTTATTTTATTTTTTATTTTGTCTTTTTTAGTTAGTTCATATATAATAACTCCTATTATGTATAATACTCCTATCGTTTGTTTGCACATAAATACAATAAATATTAGTATTCCTTCTAATATAATCTTTTTTTTGCCTAGTTTTTCTTCCTTTAAGCAACAAAGAACTCCTAAAATGATAAATAACATAGCCAATGCATTATAATTTGCTCCTGTTATTATCATACCTAAACTTAATATATACATTGTTAGAGTATATGTAAAAGCTTTTATTTTTTTTATGTCTAATGTTTTAAATAAACAATATATTGTATAATATATTGCTATAAATATAATTGTATTGTAAATTCTAAATGTTAAATAATTTGCTCCTAGTATTTTAAATAGTATTTTTCCAATGTAAAAAAATAGTGGTGTAATAATTACATTGATGTCTCTATAAATCATTTCTCCATTATACATTTTGTATATATTAGAAAAGTTCCATAATTCGTCATTTGCTTCTATTTTTACATTTACTGATAAACTTGTTACTGCTATAATAAAAAAAATAAATACTAATATTTTATCATGTTTATTTAATATGTTTTTTATTTTTTCTTTCATTATTCCTCTCTTTTATATTAAATTATATCAAAAGACTGAAAATTATTTTATTAATTTTCAGTCTCTCATGATTAATATTTTCTTTTTCTAGCTGCCTCTGATTTCTTTTTTCTTTTTACGCTTGGTTTCTCATAGTGTTCTCTTTTTCTGACTTCTTGTAGTACTCCATTTCTTGCACATTGTCTTTTAAATCTCTTTAAGGCATCTTCTATATTTCCATTATTAACTTTAACTTCTGACATTTTACATTCCCCTCCTTCCGGTATTACACTCTTCAAGTGCGGGATTCTTTTATTCTGTTATGTACTTTTTATATTCCTTTGTACATTAAACAAATATTATTATACCTTAAAATAGTATTTTTTGTCAATACTATCTTTATTTTAAATATGGTCTGTTGTTACTAAATACAATTCCTTTATCTTTCATATTCAAATAAATCTCCTAAAGCTTCTCCTTCATGGACTCTTCTTATTGCCTCAGCAAATAATGGTGCAATTGATAATACTTTTATTTTTTCTATTTGTTTTTCTGGAGTTAATGGTATTGTATTAGTTACTACTAATTCTTTGATTGGAGAGTTTTCAATTTTTTCTATGGCTTCACCGCAAAGTACTGCATGTGTACATCCTGCATAAATTTCTTTTGCTCCTTCTGTTTTTAATATATTAGCTGCTTCTATCATTGTTCCTGCTGTGCTAACTTCATCGTCAAATATCAATGCATTTTTTCCTTTTACATCTCCTATTATACTTCCAGCAATTGCTTTGTCTTTATTTCCTTCTCTTCTTTTGTCTATTAATGCCATTGGACATTTAAAAAAAGTAGAATATTTATATGCTTTTTTTGAACTTCCTGCATCTGTTGCTACTACTACAATATCTTTTATATGTTTATCTTCAAAGTATTTTCTTAGTAAATGACTTCCTGTTAGTCTATCACATGGAATGTTGAAATATGCCTGTATTGCTGCATTATGCAAGTCGCATGTAATTACTCTATCTGCTCCTGCTGCTTCTAATAGTTGCTGTATTAATTTTGCTGTTACTGGTACACGTGGTTGATCTTTTTTATCTGATCTTGAATACATATAATATGGTAATACTACATTTATTCTTCCTGCTGCTGCTCGTTTTGCTGCATCTATCATTATTAGTAATTCCATAATTCTTTCATTCACTGGAGGTAATGTTGTTTGAATAATATAGATATCTTTATCTCGTACACTTTCTGTATATTGAACAAAATTATTATCATTTTTAAATTTATAGGACTCCACTTTTCCTATTTCTATTTTTAAGCAATCACATACTTCTTTTGTAAATTCTTCTGCTGTATTACATGCAAATACTTTTATTTCTTTCATTTTTTTCTTTTGCCTCCTTGTATAATATATTTTTTTAATCTCCAAAATTTTATATTATGTAACCTTCGTGATATAATTTTATTATTATTTTATTAGTTAAAAATTAGGCGACTTATATAAGCCACCTAATTTTTTAATTTAAATTGCTAATTGCACTATCTTTTGTTCTCTTAAACACTTATGTACATCTAGAATTCTTTGGTTTTCTGATCCTCTAAATTTTAAAGTTGGATTCTTTTGTGATTCTACAAATCTTCCATCTACTAGTACATCTATGCTATTTAAAGCTTTATCCGTTATTTCATCATGTCTTTCCTCTAATTGTTCTAGTGTGTAACCTGTATAACACCATACATTAAAGTTTGGTCTTACTTTTTTTACATCATTAATGAAGTCTACTACTTCTGCGATATTTTGCTCGCATAAAGGTTCTCCTCCACTGATTGTGATTCCTTTTAAAATGGAATTTTCACAAATTCTATCTATAATTTCTTGTTTATTGAATTCTTGTCCATAATTATAATCTTGTGCTACTTGGTTATGACATCCTGGGCAATGATGTGGGCATCCACTTACAAATAGTACTGCTCTCCATCCTAGTCCATTTGATATACTTTCATCATAAAATCCTGCCATTTTCATCTGTGTCTTAAGCCCCCTTTATTGTATTCTCCCCTAATCCTGTGTGTGTTACTCTGTCTTTTAGTTCTGATAATTTTGCATTGTTCCAGCGTGATGTTGTTCCTACTAAGTATCCTGTTATTCTTTGAATTGTATCTATTTCCTCGCTTCCACATACTGGACATACTTTTAAGTTTGCATCTGCATTTTCAAATCCACAATGCATGCATCTTGATCTTGTATGGTTTACACTTCCATATCCCATATTATATTTGTCCATCAAATCTACTACTGCTTCAATACTTTCTGGGTTATGTGTTGCATCTCCATCTAATTCAATATAGAATATGTGGCCTCCTCTTGTTAAGTCATGATATGGTGCTTCTATTTTTGCTTTATGCTCTGCTGTACATTTATACCATACTGGAACATGATTACTGTTTGTATAGTAATTTCTATCTGTTACTCCTAAAATAACACCAAATTCTTTTTTGTCTATCTTTGTAAATCTTCCTGATAATCCTTCTGCTGGTGTTGCTAAAACAGAATAGTTTAAGTCATATCTATCTGAAAATTCTTTTACCATATCTCTTAATTCTGTTATAATTTCTATTCCTAATGCTTGTGACTCATCTGACTCTCCATGATGTTTTCCTGTTAGAACTGTTAGACATTCAGCTAGTCCTATAAATCCAATTCCTAATGTTCCATGTTTTAATACTGGTTCTACTGCATCAAAAGGTTTTAGTTTTTCACTTCCTGTCCACAATCCAGACATTAATAGTGGAAATTGTTTTGTAATTGCTGTGCATTGGAATCTATATCTGTCATATAATTGTCTTGCTGCTACTCCTGCGTATTGTTCTAATTTTTGCATGAATATTTTCTTTACAGCTTTTTTGTAAGGAGCTGTCATAAATTCTTCAGAACCTTTTCCTAATGCAAATTTTACTCCTGTTTTTTCTTGAGCTTCATAAGCAGATTCAATTGCTAATCTTGGAAGGTTAATTGTTGTAAATGATAAATTTCCTCTTCCTACTGATGTTTTTTCTCCGTGTCTATCTTCAAATACTCTTGTTCTGCATCCCATTGTTGCACATTCATATTGGTATCTTTCTGGATCATTTTCATTCCATTTATCGTGTCTATTAAATGTTGCATCTAGATTTATAAAGTTTGGGAAAAATCTCTTTGCTGTTACAGTACATGCATATTTATATAAATCGTAGTTTCTATCTGTTGGTAAGTAGTTTACTCCTCTTTTCTTTTTCCAAATTTGAATTGGGAAAATAGGTGTTTCATTATTTCCTACTCCTCTTTCTGTTGAACGTAGTATTTCTCTTATGATGCATCTTCCTTCTGGTGATGTATCTGTTCCATAATTGATTGAGCTGAATACTACTTGATTTCCTCCTCTTGAATGAATTGTATTCATATTATGTATAAATGCTTCCATTGATTGGTGTACTCTATTTACTGTGCAATTTATTGCTTGTTGTTTATATCTTTCTTCGTCTTTTAATCCATCAAGTGGTTTTTTGATATAGTCTTCTATTTCAGCATCATATAATTTTGATAAATCTTTTTCTACAAATTCTTCTATTTTTTGAACTTCTTCTTTATATGTCATTCTTACATAAGGAGCTAAGTAATAATCAAATGCTGGTATTGCTTGTCCACCATGCATTTCATTTTGTACAGTTTCCATTGAAATACATCCTAAAATACTTGCTGTTTCAATTCTTTTAGCTGGTCTTGATGCACCATGTCCTGCTTTAAAGCCGTTTTTTAATATTTTGTCTAATGGGTGTTGTAAGCAAGTTAGTGATTTTGTTGGGTAATAGTCTTTATCATGAACATGTATATAACCACCTTTAACTGCTTCTCTTGCTTCATTTGATAGTAAAAAGTCATCAACAAATGGTTTCGTTGTTTCTGATGCAAATTTCATCATCATTCCTGCTGGTGTATCTGCATTCATATTTGCATTTTCTCTTGTGATGTCGTTTGCTTTTGCTCCTATTATATCTAGAAAAACTTCTTTTGTTTTTGATTTTCTTGCTACATCTCTGTTATATCTGTATGTTATATAGCTTTGCGCAACTTCTTTTCTTGAAGATGCCATTAATTTCTTTTCTACACAATCTTGTATTTCATATACTGTTGCTTGTGTTCTATCTTCAAATTGTTTTTGAACACTTGCTGCAATTTTGTTAGCTAAATCAACATCAATTCCCCCTGGTGTTTGTGCCATTGCTAATGTAATTGCTTTTACAATCCTTTCGATATTAAATTCTACAACTCTTCCATCTCTTTTTATTACTTGCATTTTTTACCCCCCTAAAGCTTATTTTCCTATACCTGAACTTTTTTGTTCAGGTATAGAAGTTTTTGTTGAACTAATATTATCTTATGTTTTTTGTAATGTCAAACGCACAGTCGTTATGTTACTGTTTTTTATTTTGTTCATTTTTCTAAGCTTTTAAGGATTTTGTCTTTTTGTGAACTCTGCCTTTTAGACACATTTTTTACTTTTCTTCTTTGATATCAAGCAACTTTTTTTATTTTTTTCTTTTTTATTACAAAACGATTACAATTTTATTACAAAAATATTACAAAGTTCATTAACATACCTTCAAAGTCGCTCCGGCGTATATCAAATTAGGATTTTCTATATTGTTAAGTCTTACCAAGTCCTTTACTGTTGTATTATATTCTTCTGCAATTTTAGATAGTGTATCTCCACTTTTGATTTTAATTTTTCTTTCTACTTTTTTCCCTTCATTGCAATTACATGAAACTATAATTTTGTCACCTGCATAAATTAAGTTTGGATTTTCTATTCCATTTATTTCTACTAAATGGGCTATTGTTGTATTATATTTTTTTGCAATTTCTGATAATGTATCTCCTGGTTTTATTAAATATATAATTCTATTTTCTCCCTTGTATGTTGGCTTTTCTACAACAGGAATTTTAACATTTTCATTTAATAAAATGTCTTTTGTATATTGGTCTCTGTCTACATTTCCTTCTATTCCACTTACCCTTCCTGAGGAAGTATATTGGTAGCCCTCCCAGTTTTTCCATGTTCCATCATTTTCTGGTTCCTCTACTTCATATTGTGCAATCCATAGAGGATATTTTGCTACTTCTTTGTTAAATGTACTACTTGCGTTATATGCATTACTATATACAATAGTGTCTTTTCCATAAATTTTTTCTAATTCTTTCAAAAAGGCTAATGCTATTTTATTAATTTCATTTTTAGTTAGTCCTGGAAAATATTCAAAATCCATTGCTAATTTACAGTCTATTGTTTTATTAGATAATAATGATGCAAAGAATCTTGCTTGCATACGTGCTTCTTCTTCGTTTCTTGCAGTGACATAATGATAAACGCCTACTTTTAATCCATATTTTTTGGCTTCAGTATAATTTCTTTCAAATTCTTCATCTTCATAACTAAATCCTTGACCTGCTCGTATATATACTATTTCTATGCCTGCATCTTTTACTTTTTTGAAATTTATATTTCCTTGCCATTCACTAACATCTATTCCTTTATAGATTTTGTCACTTGATGGTCCGAATGCAAAACTTGGTGTTATGTTTGTTGTAAATAGTATTGCTATACTGATTATTAGCACATAAAAAATTTTTCTTACCATAAAATAAATAAACTCCTTTCTTTTTGTTTATTATATGGTATGAAAAGAGTTGATTATTTGTTCTTTTTCATATATAATGTTGTAAGTTATGAAAGGTAGGGAAATATGGATAAAGTCGCTATTATCTCTGATGTACATGGAAACATTACTGCATTAGAAACTGTTATAAAAGATATTGAGGATAGAGGAATAAAAACTATTTACTGTCTTGGTGATAGTGTTTTAAAAAGTTGCAATTCTGCATCTGTTATTGATTTACTTCGCAAAAAATGTGATGTTATTGTAAAAGGGAATTGTGACGAGGCTATTAGTAGACCTGATATTCCTAAAGGAAAATTTTGGACAAGAGATCAAATTGGTGAAGAACGTGCTAATTTTATTTATCATCTGCCTGTTTTTTATGAATTCTATATGAGTGGTTATCTTATTCGATTATTTCATTCTTCTCCTTTTGGATTAGATTATATGTATAACCCTATGTTTTCTAATAAAGATACGATTTATTCTGCTACCGAATTAAAAAGTCCTTTAGAATTATTTGAAAATACTGATTTTATTGGAAAAACTGATAAAGATCCCGTACCTGATATTGTTGGTTATGGACATACTCACACTCCTAATATTTTTCGTATAAAAAATAAAATGGTTTTTAATCCTGGTAGTGTTGGTGCTCCTATCGAAATGTTAAATGATGATGTAAATGATAAAAGTAATAAATTTTCTACGGTTTCATCATATATTGTATTAGAAGGAAAGTTGGGTTCAAAAAGTTTAGATAGCTTTAGTATTAATTTAGTTCGTTTGCCTTATGATATTGAAAAAGAAATTGCATTAATTCATAATACAAACTTTCCTGCTAAAGAAAGATTAATTAATGAATTGAGAAGTGCAACGAATTGTCACTAATTAATATGTTTTATAGATATTTATGAGAGGATTTTTATGGAGGATAAACTGAAAGTTGTAAAAGATATTTTACAAAAATATCATCAGGAACATCTTATTCAATTCTATGATGAATTGTCTTTGGATGAGAGGGAATTTTTGATTCAACAAATTCTTTCTACTGATTTTGAAGAAATTTCTAATTTATATGAAATGTCTAAATTCAATGTTTTAGATACTACTGAGGAAGTAGAGCCATTGTCTTATTTTGTAAAAAATGATCTTTCGGAAGAGCAAATACAGTATTTTTCCAATATTGGAGAAGAAGTTATTTCTTCTGGTAAGGTTGCTGTTATTACACTTGCTGGTGGTCAAGGTTCTCGTCTTGGTTTTAGAGGTCCTAAAGGTACTTTTGAATTAGATACTAAACCTAAAATTTCATTATTTGAGGTGCTTTGTAATTATTTAAAATCTGCTTGTCAAAAATATCATACTGAAATTATGTGGTACATTATGACAAGTACAGAGAATCATGAGGCTACTATTCGTTTTTTTGAACAGAAGAATTTTTTTGGCTATCCTAGGGAAAATATTTTCTTTTTTTCTCAAGGAAATTTGCCTCTAGTGGATACTGATGGTAAATTAGTATTAGAAGAAACTTATAAAATAAAAACTGCTTCTAATGGAAATGGTGATTTATTTTATGCTTTAAAGGTTTCTGGTTTGATTAATAATATGGAGCAGAAAAAAATAGAGTGGCTTTTTGTTGGTGGCATTGATAATGTTTTATTAGATCCTCTTGATTCTGTTTTTATTGGTATGACTCTTTCTTCTGGAAATATTATTGCTTCCAAAACTTTATTTAAAGAGGATCCTTCTAATCTTTCTTGGGTATTTGCTAGAAGAGAAGGTGTTCCTGCTATTGCTGATTGTGAGAATTTTGTTAATGAGATTTCTCAAATAAAAGATGCTAATGGAAATTATTTATATCGTGAAATGAATATGCTTGCTCATTTATTTCATATTAATGCATTAAAGATTATTCAAGATCAAACACTTCCTTATCACAGAGCTTTTCGAAGAAGTCCATTTGTCAATTATGAAGGGATGAAGCAAGTTCCTGATAAACCTAATATTTATAAATTTGAAAAATTTGTTTTTGATGCATTTTCCTTTTTTGATGATATCCTTCTTTTGCGTGTAGATGCCGAAACAGAATCTGCTCCTATTAAAGATTTTAATGGTCCTTGTAATCCTGAAGTTGCAAAGAAAAAATATGAAAAATATGTCTTACATAAAGAAATTGATTTAGAAGATGATGATTAATTAAAAATATTTTATCTTTATTTTAATTATGTAAAAGTTTAATTATGATAAAAATTAAAATGGCTTTCTAGTTTTAGAAACTATTTTAATTTTTTATTTTTTCTATTTTATATTTAATGTTATTTTATTAATATTCTATATTCTTAATATGATTTATATAATATTTTTTTCGTGTAATATTTATATAAATTTCTATAATATCAAATCGTATAGGTTGATTTTCAATCTTTTTTTGATAAATATAGTATTGTGCAGCTTTATATATGTGTTTCATTTTATTCATATCTACTGCATCAATTGCTTCTCCATATTTATAATTACTTCTGGTTTTTACTTCAATGAATACAATTTCTTGTTTTTCTTTTGCTATTATATCTATCTCTCCTGTTCTTGTATAAAAATTTTTGTCTAATATTTTATAGTGTTGATTTATTAAGTATTTAGCTGCTAGCTTTTCTCCTTCTTTTCCTAATTCTTTATTAAAATACATTTTTTCTCCTATCTTTATTTTTAGTCATCAATTAATGTATATGTGTTTCCGGGACAGCTTTTTACTAAGCCTTCTATTTCTAGCATCGTTAGAATTTGATTTACTTCTGCTATGCTTTTTTTACTTTTTATTGCGATTTTATCTACAAGAATTGGCATATTTTCTAATACGTTATACACACTTTCATATTCTTTATCCACTTTCTTTTTGATATGTGTTTCTTGCTCTTCTTTTATTATTTTTTGTTTTATTTTTAATACTTTAAAAATATCTTCTAATTCTGTAGTAATAATTCCTCCTTCTTTAATTAAATTGTTTGTACCTATACTCTTTGTACCGTCCTATATTACTAGGTATGCAGAAAATAGGCTTTTTTTGTTCCTTGGTATATCTTGCTGTAATTAGGCTACCGCTTCGTTGTGCTGCTTCTACTATTAAAGTTCCCATTGCTAGTCCACTAATGATTCTATTTCGTTTTGGAAAATTGGTTGATTTTGTTTTTTCTTCTGGTGAATACTCTGTTATAATACATCCTCCTTGTTCTATTATTTCATAAAATAATTCTTTGTTCTCTTCTGGATAAATGTCTTTAAAACCTCCCCCCAATACTGCAATTGTTTTTCCTTTGTAACTTTTTGCACCGATATGTGCGGCTTTATCTATTCCTACTGCCATTCCACTAACCACACAGATTCCATTTTGTGAAAGCTCTTTTCCAAATCTCATCGCTTGTTTCCAGCCATATTCTGTACATTTTCTTGAACCTACAATAGCAATACTTTTCTTATTTAATAGTTTGCTATTTCCTTCAACATACAATTTTTTAGGTGGATTTTTTATCTGTAATAGTTTTTTAGGATATTCTTTATCTGTAATTTCTATAATTTTAATATTTATCACTTCCTTTTTATTTTTTAATTTTTCCAATATTTTTTGTCTAAGCTACGATATTGAATGGCTTCTGCTATATGTTTTTTTAATATATTGTTACTTTCTTCTAAGTCTGCAATTGTTCTTGCTACTTTTAATATTCGATTATATGCTCTTGCTGATAACTTTAACTTTTCAAACGCAATTTGTAATATTTTTTTGCTGTCTTTATCTAGTTTACAATATATATCAATTAAATTTGATGTTAGTTCTGCATTGGAATATATTCCTTTTCCTTTATATCTTTTTCTTTGAATATTTCTCGCTCTGTTCACTCTTTTGCGTATTTCTTCTGAAGTTTCTCTTACTGTTTCTTGATTTAGTTCTTTATAATTTATTGGACTAACTTCTATTTGAATATCAATTCTATCTAGTAATGGTCCACTAATTTTATTCATATAACGGCTGATTGCTTGTGGAGTGCATGTACATTCTTTTTCTGTTGAACCGATAATAGCCACAAGGGCATGGATTCATAGATGCAATAAGCATGAATCTTGAGGGATATGTTAAAGAATGGTTTATTCTACTAATCGTTACTATTCCATCTTCTAATGGTCCTCTTAATACTTCTAATGTATTTCTGTTAAACTCTGTTAATTCATCTAGAAATAATACTCCATAATGTGCTAAGCTTATTTCTCCTGGCTTTGGATTTCTATTTCCTCCAACTAGTGCTACTGGTGATATTGTATGATGTGGTGCTCTAAATGGTCTTTGTGTTATTATTGGAATATTATTTGGCAATAGGCCTGCTATACTGTGTATTTTGGTAATTTCTAGTGCTTCTTCTATACTTAAATCTGGTAATATTGATGGTATTCTTTTGGCTAGCATAGTTTTACCTGACCCGTGGAATACCTACCATTATACAATTATGTGAGCCTGCAGCTGCTATTTCTAATGCTCGCTTTACATTCTCTTGTCCTTTTACTTCTGCAAAATCTACATCATATATGTTAGTATTTTCTAGTAATTTTTCCGTTTTAATTGTTTGGCTTTTTATTTCTTTTTGGCTATTTAAATATTGTACTACTTCTTCTAAATTTTTGGCTCCTATTATTTCTATTCCACTAACAATTGATGCCTCTTTTATGTTTTCATACGGTACAATTATTTTTTTAATTCCTAATTTTTTTGCATCAATGCACATAGGGAGAACTCCATTTATGGATTTAATGCTTCCATCTAGCGATAATGCTCCTAGAAATACATTTTTACTATAATCTTTCTTTTGGATATACCCTAAATTTATTAAAATAGCTATTGCTATTGGTAAATCAAATAATGGACCTTCTTTTTTAGTATCTACTGGTGCTAAATTTATAATTATTCTTTTACTCAAGAATTCAAAATTTGAATTTCTAATAGCAGTTTTTACTCTTTCCTTAGATTCTTTTACACTTACATCAGGTAGTCCTACAATTTCCCAGTACGGAAGACCATTGGATACATCTACTTGTACTTCTACTAAATAGCCTTCTAGCCCATTTAAAGACATACTATTAATAATTGATAACATAATTTTTCCTTTTCTATGGATTTTTTTAGATTTAATAAATATGAAATAAATTTTAGTATATGAATTTAATATTTTTTAGATTTAAATGTTGTTTTAATTTATTATATTTGATAGTAATTCTCTTTTCAAGCTCATTTTGCATTTTTTACCATTTTTTTGCGACATTTTTTTACATTATTTTACATCTTTTTACAACTTTTTTAACGAATTTTACAAATTCTGTAAAAAGTATTGTTTTTTTGATTTCAAAGTATTATAATAATAACAAATACAAGATAGATTTTAATTCGTTTTTAAGCTTTGATACGATCGTATCATTTTTATATTCATAGAAAAGATTTTTTCATAAGACCCTTTTTATTCTTATACATATTTTTTTCTTTTAAAATTTTTTCTATTCTATATCATTACTAATTTCTTTTTGTATTTGTTATTATTTTTTAACAAATTTTACAAGTTAGTGATGTAAAAGTGTACACTGGGTGTAGAAGATATTTTCTTCTGCATCTTTTTTAATATTTCATTCCAGCTACTTCATATGCATATTTTTCGTAATTTGGAATGTATCTTTTTAATGCGTTGTAGAAGTTCTTATTATGTCTTTTAAATTTTAAATGACAAAATTCATGAAAAATAATGTATTCAATGGTTTCTTTTTTATACATCACAATATCTGGATTGATAACTACTTTATCTGCATAACATTTTCCTAATGTTTTATCTATTCTTGCTATTTTACAATCCTCTGGTGCAAATTTTAATGTTAATCTTACTTTTTCCATAATATTATCTAATTCTTTTTCTGCAATAGCCTCATACATTTTTTCTATTAATATTTCAATGATAGATTCATTATTAATATTTTTATATTTATTAGGAAGAACAATTTTGATTAATTGGTCTTCTATATTTAGTTTTGGAGCTTTTACATATTTGTAACTAATATTTAATTGATAATTGATTCCAAATATTTTTACTATTTTTAATACTTCTTTTTTAATCTTTTTCATTTTGTTCCTCCTAAATATTTGTTCTATGAACTTCTGTTTGTCTCATTTTATATTTTTATTTTTCATTTGTCAATACTTTTTTGTAAAAAAAATCAAATTTTTGTTCGTAATTGATTTTTGCCTTGTTTTTTCACTACTTAGATGATATAATCGCTTTAAAATTATTATTTTATAAGAAAAGAAGGGTTGGAAATGAAAAATTTATTTCAATCTGTTGCTATGAATGAGTCTAATTTAAAATGGAATCATGCTATTTCTAGAATTACTCCTTTATATTCTCGTAATAACGATATTAGATCAGAATTTGAAAGAGATTATAATAGAGTAATTCATAGTAATGCATATCGCAGATTAAAGCATAAAACTCAGGTTTTTTTCTCTCCTCAAAATGACCATATCTGTACTCGTATTGAGCATGTTAATCATGTTGAATCTATTAGTTATACTATAGCTAATTATTTGGGTTTAAATACTGAATTGACAAAGGCTATTTCTGTAGCTCATGATTTAGGTCATAGTCCTTTTGGACATAAGGGTGAAAGGGTTCTTTCTGAAATCTCCAAAAGAGATGTTGGTATTCCTTTTTGGCATGAAAGAAATGGTTTGTTTTTAGTTGATTCTGTAGAATTGCTAGAAGATAATTATGGATATAAACAAAATTTAAATTTAACTTATGCTGTGAGAGATGGTATCATTTCTCATTGTGGTGAGATTGATGAAAATTCTATTAGTCCAAGAGATGAATTTATCGATTTGAATGATTACCAAGTTCCAAATCAATTTGCTCCTTATACTTGGGAGGGTTGCGTTGTAAAAATTGCCGATAAAATTTCTTATATTGGCAGGGATATAGAAGATGCTATTACTCTTGGAATTTTAGATGAACATTTAGAAGAATTATACGAACTTTTAGATATTTTTAAAGATAACGTAAAAATGAATAATACAGTAATTATGAATAATTTGATTTATGATTTATGTGAAAATTCTTCACCTGAAAAGCGGTTTATGTTTTTCAAAAGATGCTTTTACTTTGATGAATAAAATTAAAGCATTTAATTATAAAAATATATATTTATGTAATAGAATTTTACCTTCTGATCGTTATGCTTCTCTTGTTCTAAATGAAATTTATGGAATTTTAAAATCAGCTTATGACGGTGATAAAACTTTTGATAAATTGAATCAATTGCGAAAATTTTATTCAAATTTAATTGAAGGATTTGTAGAATGGATTGAGCAATATATTTCTATTGAAAATAGAGGGAACCTAAAAAATACTATTTTATTTGATATGCAAAAAGAATCTGACTATTTAATAGCTATTATTACTTATATTTCTGGTATGACTGATAAGTTTGCAGTTGATACTTATAATGAAATTGTTGGATTTTAAGCCACATATGCATTTGGCTTCGCAAATATTCATAATTTAACCTTGTTGTATAGAAAAAAGTAAGTTTCATTTATTAAACTTACTTTTTTTATGTGTAATTATTTACAGTTTTACTTAATAATTCGAGTGTTCCTCCACATTTTCCACATCGATATTTTTTTATTAATTTTGCATTAAAGCGTTGTCTATATATTTCTTGACCGCATTTTTGGCATTGAATTTTATATTTATATGTTTTATTTTCTTCTTGAAATGGTAAGTTGCTTTTTTCATAGTCTTCTTTTGGGTCTCCTACTCTTTTTATGTTGTAGCCTAATTTCTGATTAATATAATTAGCATATTTTTTGAATTGTTCTCCATGGTTATTACAATATGGTATACAATGAATCAATTCATGGAAAATCGTATTTTTTATAATACTATCATCTAGTTGCATTACCCATTTGCTAATTTCTATATGATGCATTTGATATTTTTCATATTTAATAAATTTTTTGTATCCTCGTCTTTCTACGATTTTATATTTCTTATCTGGCTCTTCTTGCTTGCAACATCCATACCTTTTTGTTTTTCGATTTGCTAGTGCAATGTCTATTTTTCCTATTTCTTTATTATTTTCTAGATTAATTCCAATTAATTTTAGTTCATTTAGACATTCTTGATATAATTGATTTAATTTTTCTTCCATTTGATTTTCCTCTTTATGTATTATAAAAATAACTTGCTTCTAAATCCGCTTCGTGAAGTAATAATGCTAATGGATATTTTTTAAAGGCTAAGCCTAATGGGGCATAGTTTTCTTTTGGTTCTGAAAATCCCATATGCCATCTAATACTATACTTTTCTTCATTTGTTAATTTTATATATTCTGTTAACATCATAACTGATTTTTCTCCATGTCCGTATGGAATTGTATCGTCTATTGTGTAATATGGAACTTTTTCCCATTCTCCAAAACTATTTTTAGCATTTCTATAATCTGTTTTGTAATAGTTTGTTTTACATATATCATGTAATAAGCCTGTAATAATTATGCTTTCTTCTGGAACTTGAATTTCTTTTACACAATTCTCTACTTTATGTTTTAAAATTTCATATACTTTATAGCTATGCTCTGCAAGTCCTCCTTCAGTAGCTCCATGGAATCGTGTACTTGCTGGGGCTGTAAAGAAATCGTTGTTTTCCATGAATTCTATTACTTTATTCATTCCTTCTCTATTTGTTGATTTTAATAAATTTATTATTTCTTCTTTCATTTTTTGCTCCTTTTTATTCTATACTTTTTGTGTATCTGCATTTAGGGAAATTGCTACAGCCATAAAATTGACCACTTTTGCTATTTCTCATTAATAATTTTCCTCCACATCTTGGGCAAATTCCTTTTTCTGCTTTTTGGTTCTTATATTCTACATACTTTTTTACATTATAATTATGATCTTTTATTGTTTCTTCATTTACTATTTTATTTTCTGTAATTATTTTATTAATTTCTTCTATTTTTTCTTTTTCTAATACCTTAGGATTATTGGTAATAAATTTTTCTACTTCTGTATGGTATATTACTGGTGAAAAAGTTTTTACTTTTAATTTACATCTTGCACAAAATACTACTATTGAAAATATTTGATTAGTTGTATCTTTTAATATTTTCTTTACAATTTCTGTATGCCCATAGTTTTGGTGAATTGGGTTTTTGAATCTATATTGTTTATTTCCTAAGTATTGTATCCAGTTCTCACTTGTTTCTTTTCCCAAAATTTTTCCTGAATAGTTCTTTGTTTCTATCACATATACTCCGTATTCTGTGACAGCTATGTGATCTATTTGTCTGCTTTTTCCATTATCATTTATCATAATGTTGTTAAATATATATTTATGTCCATCTATCATTTCTAAATGTCTTGCAACTGCTTTTTCTCCTTCTTCGCCCTTAAATTTTATGCTCCACTTTTTTAGTATTATTAATAGTATTAGAATTATTATATCTATTATTATGAATATTGGTATTAATAATTGTCCTATTGTTATTATTATGTTTATCATATATATTTCCTCTTTCGTTTTTTCTATTTTACCTTATTTTTTTTGATACTTCAACGTATATTTTCAAAATCTTAAAAATAAACCGTACTATTATGAACTAAAAAAAGCCGAGGATGTGGAATCAAATGACATATTGTCCTCTGATAGTAACGCCCAAAGCGACACATCTGTGGCTTCTATTTATGTTAATATAGCACAAAGAAACTGCAATGTCAAATCTAGTACTATTACTTACGTCTATGCAAAATAATAAAAGTAGTACGCAAAATGAAGGAAGAAGCTTAGTATTAAAAAAATGTGAAACATTTTCATTATTTTTTTATGAATTTGTTTCACATTTCATTTATATTTATTGGTTTGCTTTAAAATTATATACTGGCTTTATAAGTTTTTAAACTTCTACTGTATCTCCTATATGATTTAATATTTCGTCTAATGTCTTATATACAAATGGTGCTTCATCTATTGTATATTCATTAACAGAAGTTGTATAAATATTTTCCATTGATTTTTTATAATCTTCCATGCTAATTTTTTCTTTAGCTTGTTTTCTTGACATTATTCTTCCTGCTCCATGTGGTGCCGAATTGTTCCAATCCTCATTTCCTTTTCCATATCCTAAAATACAGCCATCTTTCATATTTATTGGAATTATTACTTTTTCTCCTTTTTTAGCTGAAATAGCTCCTTTTCTTACTATATTATCTTCAAATGAAATATAATTATGTACTGATTCAAAACTATCTTCAATATTAAATCCCATATATTCTACAATAGTCTTCGCGATGGTGCTTCTATTTAATACTGCAAATTCTTGGCATAATTTCATATCATGTAAATATTTGACTCTCTCTTCTCCTTCTAAATATGCTAGATCTCGTGGAATAATATTTTTATTTATTTCAAATTCTTTTTGTAGTTCATCCAATGTGCTTTGTATCTCTTTTTGCTTTCCTAATTTTTTATAATTTTCTATAACGTATTTCTTTTTATTTATGTAATCGATATAACCATAATTTAGAATTTCATCAGCTAAATTCTGGTATAACTCTGCAACCTGTGAGCCCAGATTTCTTGATCCTGTATGTATAATTAAATATTTATTATTTTCATCATCTCTATCAATTTCAATAAAATGATTTCCACCACCTAATGAGCCAACAGATTTTTTAATCCAATTATAATGTTTTAACTTATCATAGCAATACAATTGTTTTATATCAAATTCAGCAACTACTTCATCGTTTACATTCATGCCACTTGGTATATTTTCATTTATAAAATTGTCTAATTTTTCATAGTCTATATCTACTTTTCCTAAATTAGCACAATATAAGCCGCAACCTATATCAACACCAACAATATTTGGAATTACTTTGTCTCCTAAGTTGCCTGTAAATCCTATTACACATCCTTTTCCTTTATGAACATCTGGCATAATTCTAATTTTGCTATTTTTAAAAGCCTCTTGTTCTAATAATTCATTGATTTGCTCTAGTGAACTATCATCTATATTTTCTGTAAATATTTTTAAATCTTTCATTTTTTTCCTCCCAATACTACAATAAGGTACTTAGATTTTTCCAATCTTAAGTACCTTTTGAATTTTTATTTAAGTATTCATCTACTAATTCATCAATCACTTGAGCTAGAGAAATCATTTTCTTTTCTTTCATAGATTTATCTATTCTAACTTGTTCAAGTTTATCTTTTGTTTCTTCCCACATTCTGACAGTTATAAATCTTTTCATTATGCTACCTCCTCTTGAAGAATATTAATGTATTTTTCAAGAGTATTTAACATAACTATGCTTGGATTATATTCTTCTAGTTTTACTAGGTGCTCTAAAATTGTAGTAGAAAAACCACTAACCATTGCAACATCATTTTCAAATTTAGTTGTTGGAACACCCATTGTATTTCCTGCGACATTCCAAAATATAATCTTTGGCAATTCATATCCTTTTTCTTTAAATGCTTTTTTCCAACCTTCAAAGTTTGTTCCTTGTTTAGAATATATTCCTTGGTCAAATTCCATATCAGAAATAATTATTAAATGTGATGGCATCTCATCTTGTTTAGAATTGTTCTTTTCAGCTGTATCTAATAACAGTTCAAAGACTTTATCAATGTCAGTATTGGCAACTTCACATTCAATGTTATGTACCTTGTCAAGTATATCTTTCCCTATAACCTCTTGAAGTTTAGGATTTTCTGAGAAAGTTATAAAATGATTTTTAAATACACCCTTATTTCTTTCAGCAATATATAAAGCTAATCCTATAGAATTTGATAATGGTAAGCATTCATAATCCTCCATTGAACCTGATGTATCTGCTACAACCATTAAGTTTTTATCATATCCATTTAGAAAGTCTTTTTGGTTGTTCCACATAACGTCATATAGGCTAACATCTACTGGTAGTCCTAAAAGAATATTTCTTACTATCTCATAGCAAAAAAGTCCAGAAGTATTTATTTTTTTAGTGCCATTTTGAACGTCTGCTAAATATTGAGAATATTTTTCATTGCAATTTCTATTAAAGCAATCTCTATATTTAAGCATAGCTTTAGTTGGGACTTTTTCAAAATCTATACTTGAATAATCTTTTTTTGTTAAATTATTTTCTATTAAATTTAATTTTTTTCGTAAAGCTGTTAGTGTTTTACGATATTCTTCTTCTGTAATATTTAATTTTCTTATAATCTTTTTTGCAACATCATTTTTTACTCCATGAGTTCTATGAGAAGGTAACCATTTTGCAAGTAATGATGGTGTTTCAGAATTTTTATCAATTTCTAATTGTTTTTTTATAAGTGAAATTACTTCTGTATCAATTAATGTGTCTAATCCTTCTAATATGTAATCCCATCTACCCAATTCAGATATTTTCGGCAAAATAACTAAAGCAAGTTCTTTTTCATTTAGGCATAAGTATCTAAAGATTGTCTTAAATAAAAGTCTTTCACCTTTTCCTTCGCGAATATCTAAAATATATAATAAGTTAGCAAGAGCAAGAGTTTTATCTTCAACTAATGCGTTTTTAAACTTATTAATTATTTCATCTGTATCATTGTATCTTGATATGCCTGTAAATATATCTAAATTTGCATCATAAGTAGAAGCATAGTATCTACTATCTTTTGTGTTTTTTATTGTTGAATTTTGTTTTAAATTTTCTAAAAAACTCATTTTCTCTTACCATCCTTTCTTATTTAAAATAAAACAAGCCACTGTATATTTCAAGACTAGTGCCTCTCCTACCCTCAAAGTAGGTGACTACCTAGTTCGGCTCTATTAATTCCTAAAAATATAAAATTAATTGCTGTTAGTGGCTATATTTACAAGACACAATTTATTTGTGTTATACATATAGTATAAATCTCTGGAGTATGATTCCAGCGTCTATATACTGCTTGGAAAGCAGTATAAGACCAACACATTGTTCTTTTAATAATATTTGCTGTTCGTGTCTATGTTTATTATTTTAACACAATGTGTCATTTGTGTCAATACTTTTTTTTATTTTTTCTAAGGATTACAATCTTACGTTCGTTTGATTGCATACTATACTCGTAATTCAAGCTTTGATTTCAAACGTTTATAGCAACAACACGTATGGAACATTATGGAAGCAAATAAGTAATGTATTAAATGATATTGCTGAAGGAAAAGAAAATAATTCTAAATTAGCAAGAACCATAAAAGCAGAAATAGATGAAGCATTATCGAACGGATATAAAAATATTTATGGTCAAATTATAATGTTTAATGAGGATTATTTGAAACAAAAAGGATATAGAGATGGTGTTGATTATTTTAAGCAAAAATATTGAAGAATTAAATGACAATATATTTACTGTAATATTCGATATTGTATCAAGAGATAATGTAGAAAACCATTTGAGAATATAATATTTCTCCTAAAAATAATATTGCAGATACCTCAACTAAGGTTGCTAATAATAGCACTATCTCAGCTCCAAAGGTATCTGCTACTGATATTAGTATATCACAAAATAATATTGAAATCAAATCTAGTACCAGTACTAAGTCTACTATTCTATTTATTATATCATGTCAAAACTTAATAGGAAACTATAACATATATTCAAACCTATTCGCATGACATTCAAGTTCTTCTCTAAATTGAGTAGTAATATCAGCATTGGTTATATTCTTATAAAAGCTTCTCTCCATCATCATTTTTGCTACTTGCCCACGTTGTTTTCGTATTTTTTCTTGTTGTTCTAATTGTTCTGGTGCATAGTTTTGATTTGAATGGTTATCTATGTCGTTTCTATCAATAAATCTTAAGTTAGAGGAATTATATGTTATCCACTTTTGGTTGTCATAATCATATATATTGACATTATTTGTTAAATCTGCTATATTAATTGTATAAGGAGTTACTCCCCTTAATTGGGATTTATTTGATGCCAATGGAGTAAGTCCTTTATTATTTTGTAAAATCTCAATATCTAGTGAATATATTTTTTAGATCTTAATTTTTTCTTTCATTTGCATTATTTTTATATTCCCTGTTTTTAACTTTGTTTTTAAAATCATTTTGCAATTTAATAGAATTGCTTTTAGTTGTATTTATTTTTTCATTAGATATAACGTACTGGTATTTTAGAATTACTATTTAAATTTTTGTTTCGTAATATGATATCTTGAAAAGTTTTTTAAAAGAACCGATATATCAGATTTTTGTATTTGATTGGTATTTTTTTTAGTATTCTGCAATAGACTTAGTAGTAGCATTTGCGCTATTGACATTTTTGTTACTAGATGTTATACTGTTTTAACAAGAGTTGATTGAACCAACTTGGGCAATTGGAGCCCTCTGTTCGTAATCAACTCTTGTAATCTTTTAGAATTAACTTGTAATATATTATTTTCTTTTATTTTTTTCTAATCCTTTAATGTCAGTTGCTTCAGCACTCTTACTATTTTATTGTTTGCTTAATAAACATACTTTTGCTAAACTATTTGCTCCATGTTCACTAAAGGCTTTCCTTCCACTATAAAATCTCTTTTCCAGTTTACTAAATATTTGGCTTTCTTGTATTCCCATATTTCTATATTCTATCCCTTTAGGTGCTTCTGGTACTTCTATCAAACATAGTATTGGATTATCTATGTTTTTTCAATATATTTTTAGAAAAAAATTAATGTAGGTAATTTTTATTTTGCTTACATTATACTTACGTCTATGCAGAATAATAAAAATAATATACAGAGTGAAGTAAGAAACATTAGAAAAGATATTGCAAGCAATGGTAACATAAAGTATAGTAGTAACGGAATCAAACTAGAAAATAAAGGATATAAGAACACATTTGTGCAATAAATACTGATAATCCTAACTTATTAAATGGATTAAATTACAAATTATACAATAATTATTTTTATATATTTGATAAATTAGATTTTAACAATTACATTTTCAAGGGTAAGATTAAAATAATTAACAATGACCAAATAATAAATAAAATTATGAAAGAGGTGGATAATAGTGACGGAACAACAAGAAGTATTGATAGATTACTTGAAGTCAGCCAATATGGACAAAGAATTTATTCTTCTAATAGTGTCAATGCTAGGGACAATAGAACAGCAACAGAAAATGATAGACTATCTAGCAGAAGAATACAAGAGAATCAATCAACTACCAAAAGAACAACAACAAATATCAGAAAAGGCAACAAAAATAATCAGTCAAGAATAGGAAATACCTCTCAAAGTGCTCAAAATGACTCTAAAACAAATTCAAGCAATCAGATATAATTATAGTGCTCAAAATGAAAATAATGTCACAAAATGAAATAGAACTTCACAGGGCAATATTAATACTTTAAATGTAATGAAGTATATTCAAAATACATCAAAATATATCAAAGAACTTACAAAAAGTTTTAATGGAAGGGAACAAACATATCAAGGAACGATCTTAATAAAAAATGATGCAGATGGAAAGAAATATTTATATGATATAATTGGCATAAAAAATAGGTAATAATTTGCCACCCGTAGCTTCCAACTCTCAAAAGAGTTCAGCTAGAGTTGGTGGTTCAAATTTCTTACCTATTAGCAGTATAGCATCTAGTAACAAAAATGTCAAATAACGCTAAATTGCTACTTTTAAGT
The DNA here is from genome assembly GCA_947631745.1 of uncultured Clostridia bacterium. Lineage (GTDB taxonomy): Bacteria > Bacillota > Clostridia > TANB77 > CAG-508 > CALXVA01. The sequence continues at coordinate 8,772 of CANRMM010000003.1, read as the reverse complement.
TTATGCAAAGTAATAAAATTAATATATAAAATGAATTAAGATGCATTAGGGAAGATGTTGCAAACAAAAGTAACATAAAGTATAATAGTGATGGAATTTGATTAGGAAAAAAGAATATTAAAATATTATGTCTTTAATTAATGCGAATAAACCAAATAAAATATGTATACAAAGTATATGTTCAATTGATTATTTCTAAATGATTTTGATGACAATAGAATTATTACTAAAATAAAAATAGATGGTAATGAGGATTTTATAAATAAAATAATGAGGGGTATTAATAATGGAACTTTCAAAGGAGCAAAAAATGTTATTAGAGTTATTACAGAGTCTATCAATGTAAGAGGATTTAATAATTCCAATAATGATAGCTGTAAAGAAACCAGAAAAAACATACAAACTATTGGAGTACGTAGCAGATATGGCTAACAAAGGTAAAAAAATAACCAAGAATGGAATAACAATAAAAGCCTTGAAAATCAGTCAAGAATAGAAAATACCTCTCAAAGTGTTTAAAGTAACATTAGAGCAAATTTAAACAATCAGACATAAAATTATCGTTCAAAATTAAAATAATGAAAATGATGAAATTAAAAATATAAAAGGAAGTCTAAAAGAGTCTAATATACAATTAAATAAAAAATTCTATAAAAAATATGACAGATATACTTAATCGTGAACTTTTGAAAAAAGAAAAGTCGCTAATATAACGCTAAACCAAAATATTGAATAATTAAATCTTGGCGGAATGTCTGCGAATAAAATAAAAAGCTAAAAAACAATATAATGCTCAAAAAATTAAGTTATATATTGATGGTACTGAACTTATAGTTTTCTATTAAGTTTTGATATGATATAATGAGTTTAGCATTTTTTATGCCATTCAAAGTGTTATGATTCCCTATTAAGTTTTGATATGATATAAAATAAAAATTTTTGGAAAACGTAATTATGATAACTTATAAATTTTGAGTAGTAAACAAAGGAGAAATGAAAATGGAGTTTATATTTACATTAATAGATCTTATAATAACAATAGTTGCTTATCTATCTTATCCCTTTTTTTATCTAGTATTATATAAAAATAAAACATATAATCATAAAGATGCTGTGAGAATCAGCACAATAAATTCAGTAGTAGTTGGCTTAGGTTTTATATTTTTAAGAGCATTGCTAGGTAGTCTAATTGGGAAAAACGAAATTGTTATATCTTCTGCTCCTGTTATATATGGTTTTATAAATTATGGTCTTTTATTTAAGGGCAATTCTACCAATATAGATTTAAATAAAGTAAAACCTACTACAATTCATAAACAATATTGTATTCATTGTGGTAAGCAAATAGATAGCGATAGTACATTCTGTTGTTATTGTGGTAAAGAGCAAAAAATAGAAACTAAACCAACAGCTTCTGGAGACTTCACAAAAAGTGAAAATCCTTGGAAAATATAATTATAATTTATAAATTTTAAGTAATAAACAAAGGAGAAATTATATGGAAAAAATCATTATACAAATTTTACTGTTAATAATACTGTGGCTTATTGTAAACACTATATTAAAAACATTACTAAATAGATCTCAAAATTATAATAATAGCTATGAAATAAATTCCATATACTCTGAATTATCAATATCAGTTTTAAAATATCGAAAAACCATAATGTATGATTTAATATTTTTATTAATATTATTTTTTATTAATAATAGCATTTTCTTTTGGGGTGCTATTATATATTATGTTATTATGGCAATTATAGAAGCAATTTTAATAGTAATATCTTTAACTACTGAACTAAATAATCCATGTAATAAAATTATTATAAAAGAATTATGGCTTGTTTTCTGGTCAAAGTTATTTGATGAAATATCTAATATTATAATGATATTTGCTTTTTTAACTTTAATATAAATTAATAACTTATAGTTCCTCATTAAGTTTTGATATGATATAATTCTTGTAAAGTATCTATTCCTTGTTACGATGTTATAGTTCTCTATTAGTTTTTGATATGATATAGCAAAAGCAATATTAACTATGCAATTTGAAGAGTTATAGTTCCCTATTAAGTTTTGATATGATATAATCAAATAATTCTACATACGCTAAGGTAAAATATAGTGAAAATATAGAAGAAGCATTTGCAGATTATTACAGAAATGGTAAAAATGCCAATGCTTTAATCAAAGAAATAGTAAAAGTAATGAAAGGAATGATATAAATGATATTAGATCCTAAATGGTTAAATTGGTTGAAAGAAGATGAAGAGAGAAATTTAACGATTTTGAAAGAAAACACTCCAGAAGAAATAAAGCAAGAATATATAGAATTATTAAATGAAGAACAACAAAGAATACAAAATGGAAGATTAAAAAAGACAATATTTTAGCACTTACTAACAAGTAGGTGCTTTTATTATAAAAAGAAGGTGTAAATATGTTGTATATATTATTAATGTTAATAGGAATAAAGCTTAATATTGGATATTATTTGGATTATGGATAGCATTTAGTATTTATATAGTTAATTAAGTTTTGATATGATATAATATGGAGCGTAGAAGAATATATAAAGTATGGGTTATAGTTCCCTATTAAGTTTTGATATGATATAATACAAACGGAGCATTAATAGACCGAATGGATGTTATAGTTCCCTATTAAGTTTTGATATGATATAATTGATAATGATAATGATAATGATATGTTATAGTTCCCTATTAAGTTTTGATATGATATAATAAAACCAATTAATCATAATATCGCCTAGACGTTATAGTTCCCTATTAAGTTTTGATATGATATAATGATTGAAATTGATACCTTTGTGGAAGATAAGTTATAGTTCCCTATTAAGTTTTGATATGATATAATTGATTTTTTGTTTCCTTTGCATAGTAATCGTTATAGTTCCCTATTAAGTTTTGATATGATATAATATATAGGTACTTTTTTGGTATATATAATAAGTTATAGTTCCCTATTAAGTTTTGATATGATATAATAATTTGAGTTATGAAGAAATAGGCGAAATAGTTATAGTTCCCTATTAAGTTTTGATATGATATAATATATAGGTACTTTTTTGGTATATATAATAAGTTATAGTTCCCTATTAAGTTTTGATATGATATAATTCTGTATTTGAAGATGTATTAGTTTGGATTGTTATAGTTCCCTATTAAGTTTTGATATGATATAATGAGGACTATGGAGTAGAGTTAGAACAATATGTTATAGTTCCCTATTAAGTTTTGATATGATATAATATCGCATAAAAAATAATCATTAAGTTTTAAGTTATAGTTCCCTATTAAGTTTTGATATGATATAATATTAGGACATAAACATTTTAAAGGTTTTTCGTTATAGTTCCCTATTAAGTTTTGATATGATATAATATATGTAATGTGGCAATATACATCATCAGGGTTATAGTTCCCTATTAAGTTTTGATATGATATAATACATCAAAATATAAAAATAAATTAAATATAGTTATAGTTCCCTATTAAGTTTTGATATGATATAATTTCAAGTAGATGGGCTGAATTAATGCAAAGGTTATAGTTCCCTATTAAGTTTTGATATGATATAATAAAGCCTATATTAGAAACATTAAAAGTTTGGTTATAGTTCCCTATTAAGTTTTGATATGATATAATTTTACAAGATTCAGAGTCGACAGCTTGAGAGTTATAGTTCCCTATTAAGTTTTGATATGATATAATAAAGGAGAAAAAAATATGAAAATTTATCAGGGTTATAGTTCCCTATTAAGTTTTGATATGATATAATTTGAAAAGGGTTCAATTGAAAGCTAAAAAGTTATAGTTCCCTATTAAGTTTTGATATGATATAATAGGTAATCGTATAACTGTTGGTACTACTGTTTTATATAGTATATTATATCAGCAAAAAATGAAGATTATTTTTTTACAATCTTCATTTTTTATTTTTTAAAACAAACTTAATTGTTCTGTATTAACTTTTCTTTCTTTTGCAGATGGTTTTCCTACTAAAAATTTCATATCTTCATATTGCTTCTCGGTTACTGTTAAACATCTAATTGACCCTTTTTCTGGTAAACTTGAATCTAATCTTTTTAAATGTTTATTTGTCATATCTGTTCCATTACATAATCGTGAATATACTGAATATTGAATCATATCATATCCGTCATTTAATAAAAATCTTCTAAATTGAGCATATATTTTTCTGTCTTTTTTCTCTACTACCGGCAAGTCAAAAAATACAATTATTCTCATAAATTTACTCATAACTATGTACTTTTATCGGTAATATTTCTGGCAATTCTAATTTTTTATAATCATTTTGGTTAATTGCGGTAGTGTATGATGCTATCATAATATTTATTGCATTATTAACAGATTGTAACTTTCCCTGTATTTCAACATCTACATTTAAAAGATTGACTAATTCTGCTCGAGTATATTTATTAAATTCAGTTTTATTTTTTATATTAGTTTTTACCCATAAGTCTACTATTGGTCTAAATGGTTCTATAAAATCATCTGCTAAGTTATATTGGTTTAATTCGCTTTTATGATGAATTCCTATCGCTGGTAGATATCCATAAGCTACAATTGCTCTTGCAATGGCTCCTCGAATAATTGAATAACCATAATTTAAAGTTGTATTGTATATGTCATCATATTCTCTGTTAAATTTATTTCCAAATAGTGATGGAAAATATGCTTTTGCTGCTATTGCTTCTTTATTTTCAGTATCTCCTGAATTTACTTTTTGTGATAAATTCAGTAAGTATTCTGCCATTTTTTCCTTGTTGCATAGTTTTAATACTTGTGCTTGGTTAAAAATCTTTTGTATAATTATCCTTTGCCAACATCTTTTCTTAAAGCTTTCTGTGCATTTTAATTGATTTTTTATTGTTTTTAGCTGTCTGCTGTGGTTAGCAAATGGAATGAATATTCCGTTTGGCAAATGTTTATCATCACAACTATACATAATAATTTTATTGTCTGCCATCATGCTCATTACTTTTGAAGATATACTAATTTGTGGTGTTTCTAATACTACTGATGATATATCTTCCATAGGGATACTCCATTCTTCATCTTGAGTAATTTTTAGTTGTCTATTTTTTATAGACAATTTCGTCGGTTGTGTAATTACTACACTTTTCCAACTCATTTTATTTTACTCCTTCTCTTTTTTCTTTTTGAACTTTATTGGTATTTCCTAGAATATCTACTTCATATTTTTCAAATACTTCTAATCCTTTTACACCTACTCCTTCTATTTTTCTTTCTCCATTTACTGATAATAAGTTAATAGCTGCTGTACCTCTGTGGGTTGAATTATAATATGCATAAAACTCCTTTTCATTTTTCTTTTTTATTTTTACTAAATCATTTGGATATAAACTAAATTTAAATTGATATTCATTTGTCATTTCCATCCATTCATTTTCGTCTTTAGATGCTACAATTGCTTTATTAGGTAGTTGTTCTTTTACAAAGTCAGATACATATATTGGTACTAAATAATATTTGTTATCTTTCTTAAACACATCTACTCTAACCATATTCGCATTTTCTGCTATAGATTTGTTTTTTAGTTTTACTCCTGTATTTCCTGTTGATGGTATTTTTATGCTTCTTACAATAGGGCTATTTCCTTTTTTGCTATATTTTTTATATCCATCTGAAAATGCTTTTTCTGCTTTGAAGTTTGCTTCTTTCATTTTTTCATAAATATCGTCATACGTTCTTTTATCGCTCATATATAGCATTTTGAATTCTGGGTTATGTATAATAGCTTCTATTTCTTGTTTTGAAATATTTGTTAATGCTTTTTTTACAACTGTATAGTTGCACCCTTGTTTTATAAATTTTTGAGAACGCATGGTATCTTTATGAGCTCTACCTGTTATTTTTCTTTCTGGCATTCTTGAAACAAAAATTGGTTTTATTGTATTAATATCAATGTCATCATAGTTTCTAAAGTCTCCGTGTCTTAAAGCATATAGTTCCCCGTTATTGTCTGGATTTTCCATTCTTGCTTCTACTTCTTCTCTAAATTTAGGCCATGGTTCTTTTATTGTAATGTCTGTATTATATTTTAAATCTATAATTTCTCCTGTTTCTTCATCTACTATTTCATTATTTATATGCAAAACTTTTCTTCTATTATAATCAGATACTTTTTTAATATTTTTGTTTGTTGCACACGCAATCACAACTGCATCTTGTGCATGATGTTTGTCTGATTCTTCCCTATCTTTTTTTAGTCCCCAATAATGTCTTAGCACTGATGTTGCTTGTCCATTAATGTTATATACTTTTCTTTTTAATTCACTATCTGCAAATTTTAAGTTATTAGCAATGTAATCATACATAAATTTTGCAATATATTTTGTGTCATTTATGTTTCTTTGTATCCATTCTTTAGATTTTTCTTCGTTAAAGTTTTTTATTAATAAATTTTCTTTTTTCTTAGTATTAAATTTGTATGTTAGATTTACAAATTCTTCAAATGAGTGCCACCTTTGCTCATTTTCTCCAAAATATTCATAAGGTGTTCTTTCTTTTTTTCTTTGATTTTCGTCTGTTAGTACTAATACTTTATTATTATATCCGTCATTAAAGCATCTTGAAAATGGAATTATATGATCTACTTGTACAAAATTTTCTTCATATAGTCTTTCTGCTGGAATTGCTTTTTGTGAATACGCACATTTTCCATTTTGTTCTCTCCATAATTTCATTTTAACTATGTCAAATGGTTTAGCTTCAAAATGAAAATTTTCTTTTATATATTCTTTTAATTTTTCATTGTTATCCATATTTTCTTTTTGCTGTTTTTGTATGTTTTGTCTTTCTTCAAAAGATTTTGATAATTCTTTTGCTGTTTCTATATAAATTGCTGTTGGAGCTCCATATTTATTTATAATAGCATTAATTACTTTCCTTGTTTGTGAAACAGATCTTAACACGACTGGATTTAATATTTTTTCGTCTAGTTCAGATATTGGAGGTAGTTTATCTTGTAATTTATTTCCGCTTCCTTTATATTCATATCCTACATTTTCACAAGCTTTGTCATATTTGAATCCTTTTTCTAATTCAGGAATTATTTTTTTCATAGCTTTATATGATAAATGTCCAAATTTTGTAAAGTTAATAGTTAAAACTGCCTTTATAATGTCTTCGTCTATTTGTTTTTCTTTTAGATATTCTGTAATAGTTTCATCTGTTTTGTTTCTTACTAATGCATCTGCAATAATATCTTGTAGTTCTGGTTTTTGTTTGATTAATTCAAATTTTTCTTCGCAATTATTACTTTTTAATGCTATTCTAATTTTATGCCATCCTTCAAGTTTTATAAATTTTCTATCTTCTATTTGTTTTATTACTTTTTCTTCTGATAGTTCTTCGTCTTTTTTCTTTTTCAGTTCTTGATAATTTAAGTCTTTAAATCTGGCTTCTATTGGTAGTTCTAATTTTTTCCTTAATTGTGTATATTTTATTTCAGCTTGTTCATAAGCTAAATTAATAATTTCTTGTTTCTTGTCTTCTGGAATTTCCATATTTTGTCCGTTTATATCTATTTTCAGATTATTTACTTTTTGTAGTAACATAAATCTTTCAAATGTATAGCTATTTTTAGGAGCTCTATGTTCTTCTTTTTCAAATGTGCACTTTCCTAACATTCTTTCTAATAATTCAGGTGTTATATATTCTCTTTGATATGTTACTATTTCTATATATTTCTTTTCAAAATCTGCATTTGCAAATGTGTTTCCATATTTTCTTTGTGCATCAAATAATATATGAATTTCATCTACTAGCATATTTCTTAAAACCGTATTATTGTATTCTCCACCTTTATTTCTTTTATTACTTTCAAATTTTTCATCTTTATAGAACATTTCTCCTATTGTTCTATAACCTTTTTCTTCTAATATTCTCTTATTTTCTAGTGTTCCCTTACTAAGTTTTCCTACTTCTTTATCTTCTTCATCTGTTTTTCTGTTTGATTTATATCCTCTTCTTTTTGCAATACTTGTTAATACTCTCGCCCATTCCTTTCTGTTTAATAATTTATCTAAGCCTTTTGCTCGTAAAGTCCATATATCTTTATCTTCACTTGTTAAAATATATAATGTTTCTAATTCTTGCTGAGATACTAAATTATATTCTATAAATAATTTTTTTACTTTTGACATTCTTGTTGCTCTTCTTCTAATTCTTCGTCTTGCTCCTCTAGCCTCTCTTCTTGCTAAATTTAATTCTTTTCCGTCTGTTTCTTCGGCCTTTTTAAATATTCTTACTCCTAAATCCTCTATTCTACTTTTGTCATTATTAATAACCGCCCATCCTACTGATGCAATTCCTATATCTAATCCAATTGTATATCTCATGTTAACCTCCTTCTTATATATTTACATAACGTGAAAGTATTCTATCATATTTTATATTTATTGTCAAAATATGTCAATTTTCTTATTGTTTCTACTAAACGGGGGCAGTTGAGAACGGAGCAGTTTTCTTTTATACAAGAAGATACCCTATACTGGATAGTATAGGGCAGAACTTCGCACCTTTCGGTTTATTATAGTAACCTACTAAGCTTTGATATGATATAATGATATTATTTTACATGTTTTATATATATTTGTCAATATTTTATAAGTAATACTTGCTTGTTGTGTAAATTATCATTTGAAATTCCGGTTAATTTATAAAAACTGAAATAAGTTTGGTGATATAATGTATTTATGTT
>CANRMM010000002.1 GCA_947631745.1 uncultured Clostridia bacterium | reverse complement strand
ACAACATTATTTTCCTTCTTCTTATCTTCCACTTTCTCAAATTCTCCAAGTATATTAATTTATTTTCTCAATAAGTATATATGCTACCCACCAAGCGTTTCTGTTGCTAATTCCCTCAGTATCAAACATCTCAGTATCGTTCGTGAACCTAACAACATCTCCATTGCTCAATTCCAAAATTAGGTTATCAGAAGCTCTAGGAGCAACATCGATTGGTTCCGGTGGTCTGCCAAAGTAAGAACTGTATGTCTTGAACCCAGGATACGTCAAAGATTTTCCCTCAGTATTACTAATAGTAAGACTCTTACTTTCCTTATAACAGCCTTCATTTAAGCGCACGTACCAACCATCATGTTTTTCATCATTATCATCTTCAAAAATATCATCGGAAGTCAAACTCCAAGTAATATCTGCTCTATGATCGCCGTCCGACCAGCCAGTTTCCAGCTTATATTTAATAAATAATTCTTCGCCAAGCACCGGACGATCCTCCGGAGAATCCCATCCCTTCCAAGAAATATGAACATAGTAATCATCATAGTCCGCCTCACACACATTAACGTAACTGTACCTACAGTAGCAAAAACACGTATCCTCAAACTCCGCACTATCCTGAGGTTCATCGTTAAGTCTAATTATAGTTTCAGTTTCGGATAAAACCGAGACATCATAAACTCGCGAATCATGTTCATGCGTCACATTATGCGACTCAGAGGACGACTCCTCAACAGTAGTAACTTCCCTCAATTTGTACCTTCCAACCGGAACGCCATCAAATGAGGCAGTTCCCTCGTAGTACTCTGCTTCCGGCTCGACATTGTACTCCCAATAAGTTGGGTATAAGGTCGGTCCATATTCACCATAGGAAGTCAGCTTACAGGTTCTTCGAAAACCATTCTCATTGTAAAGCTCAAAAATCGGCGAAAAGCAATCAATGTTAGTGATATTGGCGCGCCAATAATCACTTTCATAATGATTATCACCTTCTAGCCATCGAGTCATATGCAATATCTTCTTAACTGTAACACTTCCTAATACTGGTACCTGTACTTCTTCTTCTATATCGGGTTCTATTTCTGGCTCCTTCTCTCCTTTTGGTGGTATTAATGGTTTTGGTTTTCCTGTTAATGCCGTTATTGTATTTTTGATTGGCTCTCCTACATCTCCTTCTTGTACTGTATAACTATATCTTATTGTTTCACTTTGATTACTTCCTAAACTATCTATTACCCAACATCCATCTTCCGCATATATGTTACCATTGCTATCATCTTCTAATACTAGCTCACCTCTTCCATCCGATTGTGGTATATATGTTCCACTTCCAGCCACTAATACATCTGTTATCTTTATTGTTTTCATTGTTTCAGTTCCTAAATTTGTTGCCTTTATTTCATAATGTATCTCTTCTCCTACTCTATAGTATTCTCCATTTGGTGGATCCCCTACTCTCGTCTTTTGAATTGTAAAGTTTGGATTATTACTTTCTTCTATGCTACTACTAATATCATCTCCTAATACTCCCAGTATTCTGTCTTTACGTATGTTATCTCCTTCTATTCCATGATATGTAACTTGGTACATTTTATCTTCTGTCTCTTCTACTGTCTCTGCTAATCTTATGCTCTCTCCTTTTGATGCTACTTTAGTTGTACTCCCTGCATCAGTTCCTGGTACTTTTTCTAGCATATATACATCATTATCTGTTCCATTTCCTAATGCCATTTTTCTTCCTACTAGTTTTTCTACATTTATTTTGTATTTCTCTTCTCCTATATTCTCTCCTATTATGTAGCTTTTTTGTAAATATTCTATTAAATCTTTCTTTTCTCCTGCTACTTTCCCTGCCCAGTAGTCTGAGTATGACATCTCCATATATTCCCATACTGTTGCATGAGTATGCTCTACTTCTGCTTTCTGTGTACTTGTTATCAATCCATTCTCTCCAAATATTGAATTAATACTTATCACCGCCAAAATAATTAATACCACTATTGTTACTACTAATGCAATTAATGTTATTCCTTTGCACTGTCTTAGTCTTTCTCTTATTTTTTCTTTTTTCATCTGTTTTCTTTCCTCCTTTACATTTCTAGTTTTCTAAGTACAACCTATTCAAGTCTTTTTCTTTAAGTCTGTCCCTCAAGTGACAAAAGTGTCACTTTAAAGAACGTCCCCAAAGTGACAAAGTGACAAAATGACAGACTACCAAAAATAGTCTGCCATTGAACATATTAAATAAAGGGCTCTATTGTCCTTTTTTGTTTCTATAAAGTTACTTGTGTGTGTGTGTGTGTGTGTGTACTCTCGCAACGGTTTCAGCTTTTATCATCTTATATTTTTCTCCTTCTTTTGTTTAACTTATTTTATACCAATAATATTACATTTTGTCAATATTAAAATTTTTATTTAATTCGCAATTCCGTGATGTACCATCTCTGTTTCTGGAGTAAGTATATCAAAAGTATATCCATGCTCCTTTCCATACTTAATAATTTTTCTCAAAGCTTTTACAGTATTTATTTTATCTGAAGCGTCATGCATCAATACAACATTGTTTCTATCTTTTCTTAAATCTTTAATAACATTTTTATAAATTTCATCAGAATTTCTTGCTCCTCCTGCATCTTCTGAATCCACATTCCAATCACAATATTTATATCCTTTTTTTCCAATTTCCTTACAAAGTTTGGACATGATTCCAGGATTAAAATCACTAATTGTATTAGAACTACCTCCAGGGAATCTAGTAATAGTAACTTTTTTTCCAGTCGTTTGATAAATTTTCTTTTGCAATTTATCTAAATTCTCCATATAAGCATCAACAGATTTATAGATTTTACCATAATCATGAGAATATCCATGAATTCCTAACGCATGACCTTCTTTAAATTCTCTTTGTACAAGATTTTCTTGGCTTTTCTCGTAATTTAATAAGAAAAATGTTGCTTTTACTTTCTCCTCTTTTAAAATATCTAATATATTATTAGTATTACTAGATGGACCATCATCAAAAGTTAAATAGATTACTCCTTTATTTTTCTTTTTCTTATGAAATTTAACATGTCTTTCTTCTTTAGCAATATTTCCAGAAGAATCCGCTACTGTATATACTAAATTATATTGTGTATCTGTCACATTTTTCTTTTCTACCTTAACATTTTTTACAAGGCTTCCATCTCTATCGTCTGTAGCAGAATATCCTTGTTCTTTATAAGATTCCCCTTCATTTAAAGTAATATCCTTATCTCCTTTTAAAATAATTACAGGCGGTTCATCATTTTCTTCTTGTATAACCTCTGCCATAGTATCTACATTTTTTTGCAACTGAAAAACATAGTATATACCCATTACCGCACATATCAAAACGATAATACTAAGCAATACTATTATAATTTTTTTCATTTAAAATCCCTTCTATTTTCCATTTTTTACAATAACGTAGCACCAATTATGCCAGCATCATTTTGAAACTCTGCAAGCTTTATCTTCGGTAAAGAATCTTTATTAAATACATATTTTCTCTTTTCCATTTCATTCATTAATTTTTGATATAAGACATCTTTGAAATATACAAAACTTCCGCCTAAAACAATTCCTTGCGGTTCAAAAATATCAATAATATTAGACAACCCTATTATTAAATCATCTATATAACAATTTACTAATTGACTTACTGGCTCTTTATCAAGATTTTCTTTCAATAATCTAACCAAACCAGAAGCATCTTTGACAGAAGCATCTATTCCAAGTCTTTTTAATGTATCAACTAAATTAACTTTAAATCGTTTCATTGAACAATAAGTTTCAAAACACCCTTTTTTACCACAATTACATTGGATTCCATCTTTTTGAATAATCATATGACCTAATTCAAATCCTGGATTTCGATTTGCTTGTAACAAGGCATTATTAAGAATAACTGCTCCACCTATACCAGTTCCTAAGCATAAAAATACTGCATCCTGAAATTCCTTCATAGCTCCATATTGTTTTTCTGCTAATGCTGATGCTTTTCCATCATTTAAAGATTCTATTTGTATATTATATTTTTCTTGAATAGCCTTGAAATCAATCTGTTCAATTCCTAAATTAACTAGATGTGAAATAATACATCCTTTAGGATTTCCTGGACCTGCAATTCCAATATATGAAATATCTGCAGTTTTACTAAATTTTTGTAATGCTATATCCACATAATCCACAATATATTTCTCCATATTATCTTGTAGCTTAATGTCTTCTTCTACTTTTTCAATAATTTTTCCATTATCATCTACTAAACCTACAGCTATATGGCTTCCACCTATATCAATTCCTACTTTCATCATTTTTCACCTATTTTTTTATTTCTTCATCTATAATAATTCAAAACAAACAAAAATGCAAGTAATTAATTACTTGCATTTCTAGTTTTATTTTTCTTTTATAGTGGTGGTAAATCAACTGCATCAAAGATCCAATCACCCATATATAATTGAACACAAGGTACAATAATAACTAATACTAAGAAGATTAAGAATACTCCAACGATAGAGTAAACAATCTGTGGTAATACTTTCATTACTCTTTGCATTTGGTTATTAATTTCAATATCCATATATTCTACTAATTTTTCCATCATTTCTGGTAAGTCTGTTTGCATACCTATTTTAAGCATTTCTGTTTGCATTGATGAACATAGTCCAGATCTTTCAAATGGTTCTATCCAAGAGGCACCTATTAAAATATTATTAATAGCAGTCTCTATAATAGAAAGCATAACATAGTTTTTTATAACTGATTTACCTACTTCAAGAGAATCTTGAATTCTCATACCATTTTGTAAATTTAATAACATAGCCTTCATTAGTCTTGAAAAGTCCATTGCAAAAATTAACTTTCCAAAAACAGGCATTGTATATTTAAAATAATGGAACTGATATTTTCCTTTAGGTGTATTAACATACGCAATAATTAACGCTATAATACCTACAATGACTATAAAAGGCAAATACCAATTAGCCATTATCATATTACAAAAATCAACAAACCACAGTGTAATACCAGGTAATTGTGCTGTTGTACCCGATTGGGCAAACGCATCTTGTATTAAAGGAATAATATATGCAACACCAAATATTAACAATCCTAAAATTAATACAAGTTGAAGTGCATTAGGAATTATAATTCCTCTTAAAGTTCTTTGTGTTGTTGAAGAAGTTTCTAGATATTTTACAGCTTGCTCCAATGACTGTGTTAAGTTACCAGATAACTCTCCTACCTTTATCATATTAATATATATGTACGGAAATATATTTGAATAGTATTCCATTGTGACATACATATATTCTCCACCTTCAACTCCGGCTAGAATATCCTGTAATACACCTCTTAAAGATAAATTCTCTGTACTATCTATAATTGTACTTAATGCATGAATATTATTAAAATTTGCTTTTTTCAATAAATAAAAATTCTGTGTAAAAATAATAACATCTTGAATTGTTATTTTTTCATCTTTTGATAAAGCTAAACTAACTTTTTCTTTTAAAGTTGGTTTCATTGAAGCTTTACCTTGTAAAATACTAGATGATTCCGCCTGTGTCATAATCTCACTAATATCTAGCATATTTCTTTTATTAGGCTTTCCGCCTATTTTTTTATTCATTAACCCTACTTGAACAATGCTAATTGGTAATAAGTCATTATTTTTCAATTTTTTAATTAAAGTGTTTCTACTTGCTTCTTCTACTCTATTTTTTACAACTTGTCCTTTCGGTGTTACTGCACGATAAATATACTCTGGCATCATTTCCTCCCTTCTTCATTATATCATTATAATGTTGTTTTTCTATCCCTTTTTATTTTTAATTGCATTATTGTTCTATTCAATATTTCTATATTTTTCTCCTCTATCTGAGCCTTCGCTTGATCTAATGTAATAATATCATCTACAAATAATTGAGCAATTGAATTAATTAAACTAATACTTCCTTTTTCACTATTACTTTGAATAGCATCTTCTATTTCAGCAACACTAATTTTTTCTTTACGAATAATACCTGAAATAATATTGTCTACAACCATAACTTCAGGAACTAATACTAATGAACCATCCCTAGCTGGCAATAATCTTTGCGAAATAACTAATTTTAAAAGAGATGCTATTAAATACTTAACTTGCTGTTGATCTCTAATATCATAAAAATTAACCATTCTATCAATTGTTTCTGCACAAGACTTAGTATGTAGAGTTCCAATAACTAAGTGGCCAGATTCTGCTGTTTCAATAGCAGCTTCCATAGTTTCCCTATCTCTTATCTCTCCTACTACAAGAATATCACAGTCTTCTCTTAGACAGTTCTTAACACCATCACTATAAGTTAAAGAATCTCCTCCAGGTCCAATTTCTTTTTGTACTATAATAGATTTTTTACAAACATGTTTATACTCAACTGGTTTTTCTAATGTTAAAATCTTTTTATTTTGTGTTTCATTAATTTCATTAATTAAAGCATTTAACGTCGTTGTTTTTCCTGAATTTGTTTTTCCTGTTACCAGAATTAACCCTTGTGGTTGATATGTAGTTCTTCTAACAACATCTGGAACACCTAAATCTTCATACTTTGGTAATGTATCTTTTATTAATCTTAATGTAAAAATAGGAATTTCATTTGAAAGAGAGATATTAACCCTTAAACGAAGTTTTCCATATACAAAAGAACTGTCTAATTTCTTTGTTGTCTTAAATACATTATCTTTATCAATATTTCCCCTTACAAAATAATCATAAATATCTGCCATATCATCTTCTGTTAATACTTCTGTATCAGGACAATCAATTAGTTGTCTTCGAATTCTTAATGTAGGCTTAATTCCGCAAATCAAATGTATATCTGAAGCATCCCTTTCTTGTGCTGTTGTTAAAACTTTATCCATATCTATCATTTGTTTATCCCCCTGTTTAATATTTTAATACAATGCTAATTTATTATTAAGCTCATTTAAATTTGTAACTCCACTTAATACTTTATGAACACCATCTATTATTAAAGGTAAATATCCCGATTTTAATGCTACCTTTTTAATTTCTAATGGAGAAGCACCTTTTACGATAAGTTCTTTAATGTCTTCATTAATAACAAGTACTTCAAATATACCAATTCTGCCATAATATCCTGTATTATTACATTTTTTGCATCCTACTGCATCAAAAGTTGTTTTACCTTTAAAATCAAATTCTACACCAGATTTTTTTCCAATCTCAGTCATAATTTTAATTTCTCGTTCTGTAAATGGTCTTTCCTTAGCACAATTAGGGCACAATCTTCTTACAAGTCTCTGTGATACAGTTGTTGCTAAAGTACTTGAAATATCATAATTCGAAATACCCATTTTTCTTAATCTTGTAATAACTTCAATAGCATCTATTGTATGTATTGTAGATAAAACATAATGACCTGTTTGACCTGCTTGCATTGCAATCTCGGCTGTTTCTGTGTCTCTAATTTCTCCTACTAAAATAATGTCTGGATCTTGTCTTAAAACTGTCCTTAAAGAATTAGCAAAAGTTGTTTTTACATTATCTATTTCTATTTGATTTAGTCCATTAATACGAATTTCAACAGGGTCTTCGATAGTAGTAATATTAATTTCATTCTTATTTAAGAAATCAATAATACTATATAATGTAGTAGTTTTACCTTCTCCTGTTGGAGCTGCAATAACAGTGATACTATTCTTCTTATTAAATGCATCTTTTACAAGTTGATCATCTTCTGGAAATCCTAAATCAAATATTCCTCTAACATCTGCATCTTTTTTCAACAATCTTAGAACAAATTTCTCTCCATAAATATTTTTTTGTGAAGATACACGGATATTATAATCTGGATACAAAATAATTCTACCATCTTGTGACTCTTGTTTTTCCTGATGCATATTCGAAATTGCCTTTAATCTTCCTATTATTTGTGCTTGCTTATCATTTCCAATTTGAACTGCTGTCATTAATTGTCCATCTATTCTGTACCTCACCCTTAATCCCATTTGCATAGGCTCAATATGAATATCACTTGCACGCTTTTCCATAGCAGATTTAATAACACTATCCAAAAATCCAGAAACATCTGAGGTAAGACTTATATTTTCTGAACTACCTTCTAAAGAATTTAAAATTGTATCAATATTTGTTTCAAAGGTAATATATTTATCCATTACTAAACCTTTATTAAGTAATAGTAATCTTATTGTTTCAACAGAACGTCTATTAGAAGTATCAGCAAAACAAACCTTAATCCTTCCGTTTTCCTCTTCAAAAGGAATTGCTCTTGATTGTTTTGCTATATCAAGAGAAATATAGTCTAATACATTAATTCTAATGTCAGCCTCTCTTAGATAAATTGCTTTTTCTCCTAGAATTTCTCCAATAGCATTAATCAAAATATATGGGTCAGCCAACCTTAATATATTTAATATATCTCCTATCTTCTTTCTTGGTTCTGCTTTTTGATAATCTAAAGCTTTTTCAATATCACTCTCTGTTACAATACCTCTTTTTACTAATTCAATACCTAAAGGTTGTCTTCTATCCATAACATGACTCCTTTCTTTTGTTTATCTGATTTTAATTATACTATATATTTTTCTTAAAAAATAGATATATAATGAATTTACATTTATTTACCAATATTTTAATATATAATCAATTCCAGCTTGTATTTCTTCTTGAGTACGTGGATCATTCAAAAATAAAATTTGAACATTCACAATCTCTTTCTCAACATCTCCTACATAATATGAATCAACCATATAAAATCTAGCATCTTTCACATTTTTAGCAATCTCTACATCATTTCTATAAATTTTCCCATCAGAATAAGTATAAGTTACACCATCATCAAAACGGATAGCTGTCCCATTTTCATTTGTAACTGCTGATTTATTTTTCTTAACATCATTAATAAAAAACATATTGAATTTATTAAATTCTGCCGGATACTTTAAAGGTTCTTTAATTTCTGCTACATTTTCATAAAAATAATCTGAAATTGTTGTCATAACTGCTATAATAATCATAAAAACAGCTATATATAAAATTAAACTAATTAAAGTTACACCTTTCTGCGTTTTCATATTTTACAACTCCCTTATTTTATATCTATCAATTACAACTTGCTCCGTATCATCGTACAAAGTATATAAAACTGTTAACCTTACACGCTTTACAATATCATATTTAGGCATTCCCAAAGTAACTTCTGTTATATCTAATTTAACACTATATCCAGCTGGAATATTAAACTTTTCTTTATAATACGTACTAGTTAATGAACTATTTACATCTTCATAAGCAATTTTATCAATATCTTCCATAATCTGAATAGCATAACTAGTTGCGTTTTCTGTCATTCTAATCTTATAATTCATTTGGTAATTTACATTCAATAAATTCATAATTGCTACTGTAAAAACCGCAAAAATAAGAATAGCAGCAATTAAGTCTTGCATTGTAAAACCTTTTTCTGATTTTATATTCAATTTAATCAATTTTTTTTTCTTCATTTCATCACCTATGTTCCATTATAGATAAAAAATATACATATTACTTGCTATCATAATCAAAATATTAGCTACACACATATAAAAAGCAATTGGTATTTCGCTATTATTTGTTTTATCAACTTTTATACATTTACTTTTAATATTGTCTAATTTATGTAAAATTAATTGTAGCGCAATTGCTATTAGTGTAACAATAACAGTACAAATATATACCAATTCATAGCTAAAAATAATCATAAGAATAGATAATAATAAAATATCAATTACATAACTATTTTTTAATTTCTTCCTTAAATATACTGTATCTAGTATAGTTAAAATACAAGCTATAATCAAATATATAACATATCTATACATACTAGGATTTCCCTCTACTATATATAGATAAATCATATATGCTGTAACACAAATAAAGCCAAACAATAAGACTGGCTTTTCAACTTTAAACTTTTCTTTATCAATTCCTGCTATAATAAATAAAGTTGTAATATATAATATTCCAATTCCTACATACATAAGTACTGAAGTATTAAATGAAAAAATACTTAATTTAACAGAAAGAGCAAACAAGACAAATACAATTCCTGAAAAAACTTCAAGCAATAAATAACGAGGTCTTATTTTTTCTTTACAATATCTACACTTTCCCCCTAGGAAAACATAACTAAATATCGGAATCATATCCCAAAATGATAATTTATGATTACAATGAGGGCAATATGAACGTGTATGCGTAATATCTTGTCTTAACGGAATACGATAAACAGCAAGTGTAAAAAAACTACCAAACACAGTTCCAATGCAAAAAATTAATAAGTATAATATATAGTCCATACTCTCTCCTCTTTTATAAAAATAGAGGTTACCTAAATACAATTATCACAAAATAATTTTAGTCTTAGATAACCTCATATTTAGTTTAAACTAATTTTAAACCGTTTAAAATTAATATTTCTACTCATTACTGACACTAATAATTAATTTTAGTCAGGTATCTTATCGTCTAAGAAATTTAACATTGAGTCAGATAATTCATTTAACTCTTGATCAGCATTTGCTTGGAAATCAGCGGCTTGATTAGCTCTGTCAATTAATCCTCCTTGGAATACAACAGCAATACTGATTGTAGCTAAGATAATTAAAATAACAATTGTTACTACTAAAGCTACTAATGTAATACCTTTTTGATTCTTTAACATAAAAAATTCCTCCTTATATTTTTTTTGTATATCTATATAAAATTATAAATATAACCTAATTTATTTTACATCGTTGAAAAATGTACCTGTTGAATTATTATTTGTATTTCCTGAACTATTTCCAGTACCAGTATTTCCATTGCCAGTACTGTTTGTATTTGGATTACCTGTACTTGGATTACCAACTGCATTAGTATTTACATTATTTGCTTGGTCACTTACTAATGCAAATGGATTTTCCTTTCCTTGTACATAACTATTACTTTGTTTATAAATATTCAAATCTGAACCAGTAATTTCATAAGAAATTTCTGTTTTTTGTATTTCTGTAATTTGTTCTTCAATTTCTTCTCTAACATTATTTGGAGTTGTATATGCTTCTTTTGCTGGTACAACTTTATTTGTTGGAATATAGTCATAAAATAATATTCCTAAAATCAACACAATAGCTACGCATAGTAATAACGTTATAATGATTTCTTTAATGACTGATTTTACCATATTTACCTCCAATTCTATTCTGATGTAGCATCAATACTTGGACTGCTAATAGCATCATCACTTAGACTGCTAGTAACATCGCTACTTGGACTACTAGTAGTATCTCCAATAGACTCACTATTAGAAGAATTATTTGTACTTTGAGTTCCTGTATTTCTGTCTATAGTACTTGGAGAACTTGTTACTGATGAATTACGCGATGTTGATGTAGTAACAGTCTCATTCTTAATACGAACTCCATTTACATAGAAAGTTGCTACTAAAGTTGAATTTGATCCATTTGGCAATATTTTGAAACTACTAATTCTAAAATTTAATTCACTGTCTCCTTCAATAGCATATAAAAATTCTATAATAGCTGGATATTGTCCTTGTACATTAAATGATAAGTTCTTTACTTCCCTATCTCCTGCATCTGCGGACATTACATCCATTTTAATATTTACACCTCTTCCTGTTGCATGTCTTCCTACTCTTGTCCATAAATATTCAATCAAATAAGTTTCTTGTGTATTTGCCTTTTTTAGTTCTCCAGTTGTACTAATTTTTGCCAAATTAAAATATTCTTGTTTTTTCTGTAGCAAGTCAGATACTGCAGAAGATAATGAATTTTTTTCAGATACAAAATCTTTTTTTAACAAAGAATTAGTTTCATCTATTTTATTTGTTAATGTTGTATTTGCATCCGATATTTGTCCAACACTTAAAATATTGAATTCACCAAATGAAATTCCTTTAAAAATTATGAAATACGCTAGTATAAGTAGCAATAAAATGAACACCGAGCTTAAAATTTTTTTCATGGCAAATCCCCCTCTATTGTTACTTTTACAAACTCATTTTGCTTTTCACCTTGTGAAGATATTACTGTATTTTTATTTAAAATATTGTCTTCTTTAATCTTTGCTTTAAAATATCCTAATTGCTCATATGTCTTTGATTGAGCCTCAATAACGATATGAGTTCCAGAAGTATTTTCTATTGACAACAGTTGAACTTCTCTTGGTATAATAGACATAATTCTTGTCAATAAATTAGGAATAACGTTTTTAGTTTTAGCAGATTCTTCTATATTTTTACTAATATTTTTTAAATTTTCTGATAA
Organism: uncultured Clostridia bacterium; assembly: GCA_947631745.1. Taxonomy (GTDB): domain Bacteria; phylum Bacillota; class Clostridia; order TANB77; family CAG-508; genus CALXVA01. The sequence goes on along the minus strand of CANRMM010000002.1, from coordinate 56,734 downwards.
TTCAACATAACGGTTTGCTTTTTGTTTAACTGAATTAGTATCATTTTTAACTAATTGAATTTGTCTTAATGTATCTTCCCTTACTTCATCTACTTCAGCTATTTTATTAGTAATTTGAGTATTTAAATATATTGAAAATGCCATATAGATAAGTACTAATGATAAAATACCTCCTGCCGAGCGAAATAGCCATCGTTCTACAGCATCAAAGCCTCTTCCTCCACTTGAAATTTTAAATTTAGACTTTTTGCTTTTTCCTTCAGCATTTCCCATACCATCTAGCTTCATCCAATTAGGGATTCTGTCTCCAAAAGCAGGTTCTTTAAAATTCATGCTTTGAATTCCATAACCTACACCTTGTGAAGCAATAGCTATAGCAGAATTAACTTCTATATAATCTTTTATATTTATTTTTGCATTGTCTGTAATAAAATATGGCTTTAATATTTCACATTTTTCTGAGGCAAAATATTCTTGAAAATATAGATCCACATTATTAATAACTGATAAAGTTCCTGTTATATAAATTGTGTCATACTTTATAGTCGAATCATTTACATAATCTTGAACCTTTGTTACTATTTTATACAATATTGGCATAATATCATCTAGATATTCGTTTTCTTCATCTTGCAATTCTTTGCCTTCCATTGTATAAATAGTAGAATTTCTACAAATTTCATAAGCTTTTGAATATGAATTTTCCTTTGCAACAATTCTATCTAATACTTCATTTGCACCAACATTTATTTTTTCAACACTATATACTTTCTGATCAACAACAGAAGTAACCGTAGTTATATCTTCCATATTAACAATTAATATATTTTCTTTTGGTTTAATATTAGCAATATTAGGGATACACATTCCTATCGGTGTAATCGTACTAAGTTTAGTTTCCTTCATAACTTGCATCATTTTCGAAATTGTTGCCTTATTGGCTGAAACATGTAATACTCTAATTTTGTCTTTATCATTATAGTTATTTGCCAATGCATATCTCGACTCAAATGCATTTTTGTTAATATTTTTTTCAAAACAATAAGATTCAAATTCAGTTTCAATTGCTTTTTTCAAATCGTTCTTAGTTAATAAACTAAACATGTCAAAATAATTATACATTTCTTCTGACATATTAACGGAAATTGGCGTTTTATAGCTATATGTTTCAGAAATAATTTGATTAATTGTTTCGTCAAGATTTTCGTAAAATTTCATTCCGAAAGATTCAACTTTTAGTGTTTCACGTTCTCTAGTAACTTTAGCATATTTAATTACATTACTTTCGATATATAATCCTAAACAGCTCGACATTTTATTCTCCTTTGTTTATTTTTAGACATTATTATAATTGACGAAATCCGACAAATTATTACTTGAATCTTTTACCTTTTCTTATGAATCTACATTATTATATATAATATTTCTAAATCTTTACAAATTCATATTTATTTTATCTTTTTTTTATTAAAAGTCAATATGATATATTCATATTTAATATAAATGTAATACAATTGTAACATTTTTGTAATATTTTATTTTAATAATGCACACGTAATAATAATAATTCCAAAAATGACACGATAAATGGCAAAAATTTTAAAATCACCTTTTTTTAAATAATTTAATAAAAATTTAATAACAAAAATTCCCACTAAAAAGCTTACTAAAATACCAACAATTAATTCCAAACTAAACTGAAAATATGGAATATCAAATATAACCGCTGCAAAAGTAATTGGCATAGATAGTAAAAAAGATAATCTAGCTGCACTTTCTCTTTTTATATTTAACGCTCTTGCAGTTGTCATTGTAATTCCTGATCTTGATACACCCGGTAATCCTGCTGCTAAAGCTTGTGAAATTCCTACTAAAACAACTTGCTTACAAGAAATTTTCTTCTCAGTAATTGTAGATTTTGCCTTTTTATCTACTATATATAAAATCAATCCCATAACAATTAAGAAAAAAGCAATAATTAACATTTCAAGATCATCATTTTCTCCTATAATAGCTTTTACAATGTGATCTAAAATTAAACTCAAAATTCCTGCTGGTATAGTAGCAATTACCAAATACCAAAACATTCTCCCATCTGATGAATCTTTCTTTTTTACTACCTGTCTATATCCCGCATATAATAATCTTACCCAATCTTTAAAGAAAAATATAACTAATGCTAATAATGTACCTATATGTAAAGCTACATCCATTCCTTCCGATAATTTTTCCCATCCAAATAACCATGGAAATACATTTAAGTGTCCTGAACTCGAAATTGGTAAAAATTCTGTTAATCCTTGAACCGCTCCTAAAATAATTGCTTGAAATAATGTCATTTTTTCTTCCTTTCTATGATTCTAATTTTTCTTGAATCACTTCTTTTATATATTTTGCGGCTGTTTTTGGAGCCACCTTTCCTGGAATTCCTAATGCTGTTATGACTCTTATTTTATACCTCTCCGCAATTTCTTTGTCAAGTCCCCCTGGTTTTGATGCTACATCTATAATAAGACAAGTAGATGATAATTTTGCCATAATGTCTTCTCCAATTACATGACTTGGTACTGTGTTGACTATAATGTTCACATTTTCACAATATTCTTCAATATTTTCATATTTTACTGGAATATATTTTGCTTCTCTAATCCATGTTAAGTCTGTCGCTTTTCTTGCGGCGCAGTACACGTTAGCACCCATCATTTGAAAATGGTGGCACAAAATTTTTCCAATTCTCCCATATCCTAATATCATTACATTTGCTTCATGAATTGTGGTTTCTGTTTCTTCTATTGCAATTTTTATTACTCCCTCTACTGTGGGAATAGCATTTAATATTGTTAAAGACTCAATTAAATTTAAATCTAATATTTCTTTATCATTTTTTAAAAAGCTGTCCGGTATTACTCCCGCTATAAATAATTTATTTTCAATGCAAGATTGTAATTCATCCAGTTGAATTTCCTTATTACTAAAAGGTGCATAAACTGTAACATTATCTTTTGAGAGTGGCATTCCACTAATAACAATACTAGACTTCATTGCACACTCTTTCATAGTTTCACATCTTTTAATTTTTGGATTTGTCTCAACATTTGAAAAATACTTTTCCTGTCCATAAAAAAATACGGTGTGACCATCCTTAGCTAAAAGTTCTATCAACTTTGCTATACGTAAATCTCCACCGTATTACTGAAATTTCTTTTTTCACAATATCACTCTCCTTATAATAAATTATATGAGAGTATATTTTTTATATCACTTAAGTTCCTCTTTGCCTATCTTTCCTAATTTCATCTTTTTCCTTTTCTTTTATATTCTTCATTACCTTTAGGTCATCATTATTTAAGCTACCTACCAAAGTACAAGTTTTAGCCAAATGATTAACTGATTTTTTTTCTTTTGGTTTTAATGGAATTGGTTTATTCTGCATTTTTTCTTCTTCTGTAGGCTCACTTATTTCTTGCTTAATTGGAAGAAATACAGGCTCCTTTTGTACTTTATCATACATTTTAGGTTCTAAGCTAACTGCCAAATTCATATAATTAGTAGCCTTTGTTTTATCTCCTCTTAGCATAGCTACTTGTGATAAGTAATAATAAGACCCTGCTTCTGCCTCTTCACCTTTTATACTTTCATTAAAATATTGTTCTGCTTCATCTAAATCTCCATAAATCAAAGCAATTTGTCCTAAACTTAATTTTGCATTATACAATAAGCTATTAATTTCTGCTGCTTTATCATAAAATTCCTTTGCTCTTTGAAAGTCATTTATCATAGTATAGGTCATTCCCAAACTATAATATAAATCATAATTTCCAGGGTTATATCTTAAAGCATTCATATAAACAGAAATTGCTTCTTTATAACGTTCTTGCATATACAATATATCACCTAAAAGTTGTGTAATTTTATATTCCTCCGGTTTTCTTTTAATTAAATCTTGTAAAACAGAAATTGCTTCATCATTTCTTCCCTCTTTGTTTAATAAGTTAGCAATATTATAACTAATTTGATAATCTTTATTATTTATTTCTGTTACACGAATATATTCATCAATAGCATTTGCATTTTTGCCTTCTTTCTCATATAATCCCGCTAACATCTTATGAGCTAAATAACTTTGAGGATATTTATTCATCAACTGAAACAAATAATCTTTTGCCACATCATTTTTCCCCGACTTAATACTAATGTGAGCCATTGCTATATAAACTAATTCTGGCAAATCATATTTTAACTTTTTTTCAACATAAATAACAATTCCCGGTACAACAATCGATAACAAATAAATAATTGCTTTTAAAAATGGATTTACACTCCAGTTAAAAATCAATTCTAAAAAATTAAGAACAATGCCAATAAATTGCACTCCCAAAACATAAACATATGTTGTATCATTCTTTTTAATCATTTTTGCAAAGATAATAATAAACAATGTAAAGGCAATCAAATTAAAAATAATTTTTTCTGCTATCACCATTTTTCTTCACCACCATTTTTTATCTTTAGAGTAAATCCACTTGTTTTAATTGTTACTCTTTGTTTTTAGCCTACTTCTTTCTTAATTTCTTCTTCTGCCTCTTTAACAGCTTTCCTTTCATCCCAAGGATATCTTACACCTTTTATTTCTTGATAATTTTCATGTCCTTTTCCAATTAAAAGAATAATATCTCCTGGTTCAGCATTTTTCATAGCATATTTTATTGCTTCTTTTCTATCTTTAATAAAGATATATTTAGCATTATATTTATTTAATCCCACAATAATATCATTGTTAATCGATTCAATTTCTTCAAAACGAGGGTTGTCCTCCGTGAGGATAGTTAAATCTGCCCATTTACCAGATACTTCTCCCATATCATATCTTCTAGACTTTGCTCGGTTTCCACCACCGCCAAAAATACATACTAATCTTTTAGGTTTGTATTCTGAAATTGTATCCATTAGGTTGTCCATTTCATCTCTATTATGAGCATAATCAATAATTAATTTGTAGCTTTCATTTGAGCTTACCAATTCCATTCTTCCAAGCACCTTTACTTTTTCCAATGCTTTTTTCATACTTTCTACATCTATTCCTAGTTTATAGGCTACACTAATAGCACACAAAGCATTATAAACTGAAAACCTACCTGGAATATCTAACTTAAAAGTTGTATTTATTTTTCCAGACACGTCAAATTGCACACCTATAAAATTATCTTCCATTAAAAATTGAATATTAGATGCTTTAAAATCTGCCTTTTCATCTTGTAAAGCATATTTCATAATTTCACAAGTATGTCCTTTAGTTACCTTTTCCCATTTATCTGAGTCACTATTTACAATACCAATTTTACACTGCTTAAATAATAAACTTTTACAATATAAATATTCTTCAAAACTTTCATGCTCATTTGGACCAATATGGTCAATAGAAATATTAGTAAACACTCCATAGTCAAACATAATTCCAGCTACTCTGTCCATTTTTAAACCCTGTGATGATACTTCCATAACAGCATATTTACATCCAGCTTGTACCATTTCATAAAACAATTTTTGTATTTCATAAGCATTTGGAGTAGTATTATGTACCTCAATCTTTTTATCTCCTAACATTGCACAAATCGTTCCAATGATTCCAACTTTATACCCAAACTCCTCAAGCATACTTTTAATAATATAAGATGTAGATGTTTTTCCACAAGTACCAGTAATTCCAACTGTTGTTAATTTTTCTGCTGGATAGTCAAAATACGAAGCAGACATAGGGCCAAGAACGGCCCTAGAAGACTTTACTTTTATAACGGTTACATCTTCATCAATAGTAACATCCCTTTCAATTACAATCGCTTTTGCTCCACTTTGAATTGCATTTGGTATAAACTTATGAGAATCTGCTGTTGTTCCAACAAGCGCAATAAATAAATCACCTTCTACTACCTTTTGTGAATTATCTTTAATATCATTTATCTCAATATCTAGATTACCTTTTATTAACTCATAATCTACATTAGCCAAAATTTCTTTTAATTTTTTCATCTGCGACATCTCCTTTATTTTTCAGAAAGAAAAGGGACATCTATTTCTGATTCAAAAACAGTATGAGAAGGTCCTTTCATAAATACAGTATTTGTTGTTTCATCCCAGTTTACTTCTAAGTTTCCACCTTTTTGTTCTATAGTCACTTCTCTATCACATCTTCCTGTAACTGAAGCAAGTACAGCTGCACTACAACATCCAGTTCCACAACCCATTGTTTCTCCTGTTCCTCTTTCCCATTCTCTCATTTTAATATAATTACGATTAATAACTTGAGCAAAAGTTACATTAGTTCTATTAGGGAATAAATCTGTTTTATATTCTATAGCTTTTCCATATTGCTGAACATCAAAATGTTCTACATCATCTACAAAAATAACGCAATGCGGATTTCCCCATGAAAGTGCAGAAATTTTAAATACTTTATCTAATATTTGAACAGGTTGTTCAATGAATTCACTCTCCTGTGTATTAACCGGGATTACTTTTGTGCTTAATTTAGGTTCTCCTATATTAGCTTCAATGTTAACAACTTCCCCATTATCAATAAATAATTTTACTTTTTGTATTCCTCCTAAAGTTTCAATTTTTAAATCAGTTTTATCTGTTAAATGATAAGCATATACATATTTACTCATACTTCTTAAAGCATTCCCACACATTTCTCCTTCGCTTCCATCTGGATTAAACATTCTCATGCGAAAGTCTGCTACTTCTGATGGGCAAATAAGTACAATTCCATCTGACCCCACTCCAAAATGTCTATTACTTAAAAATCTTGCTAATTCATCTAGATTATCTAATTTATCTAGTTTTTGATGAATAGCATCTATATATACATAGTCATTGCCATAAGCTTGCATTTTCGTAAATTTAATTTTCATATCAATTACCTCTTTCCAAATCAATTATTACTAGTAATAATATTATTGCTAAGGCAAACTTTTTATTCCTTAGCAATATACTTTTTTATTATTTTAAAGCCTGCTCTAAGTCTGCTATAATATCATCTGCATCTTCAATACCAACTGACAATCTTAAAAATCTTTCATTAATTCCTAATGCTTCTCTTACATCTTCTGGTACTTCATGATGCGTAACAATCATTGGATATGTAATTAAACTTTCTACTCCTCCTAAGCTTCCTGCAAATACTATCATTTTTACTTTTTCAATTACTTTTAATGCTGTTTCTTTACTATCTACTTCAAATGAAAGCATGCCACCAAAACCAGTACATTGTTTTTTGGTTACTTCGTAATTTGGATGATCTTCAAAACCAATATAATATACTTTTTTTACTTTTGGATGATTTCTCAACCATTTTGCTACTTTCATTGTATTTTCATTATGTCTCTGCATTCTAACTTCTAATGTTTTTATTCCTCTTAATGTTAGCCATGCATTAAGTGGTGCTAGGCAAGCTCCTTGATATTTTAAGAAATTTCTCATTGCCTGTCCTAATTTTTCATCTTTTACAACTACTAATCCTGCAATTGTATCATTATGTCCTTCTAAATATTTTGTAGCACTATGAACAACAATATCTGCTCCTAAAGTCAAAGGCTTTTGATAATATGGTGTAAGTAATGTATTATCCACCGCAACTACAATTCCTTTTTCCTTTGCTATTTTAGAAATTTCTGCAATATCTGCTACTTTCATCATAGGATTTGTTGGTGTCTCTATAAATACCATCTTTGTATTAGGCTTAATACTTGCTTTAAATTTGTTAAGATCACTTAAATCTACAAAAGTTTTCTCAATATTGTTGTCAACAAATACAGTCTGTGCTATTTCATAAGTTCCACCATAAATATCATCTGATAAAATAATATGATCTCCTGGTTTTAAAATTGAAAAAGCACACATTACAGCTGCCATGCCACTACTCAAAGCAAATCCTTCTGTTCCTTCCTCAAGCATTGCTATTGTTCTTTCTAATTCTTCAATAGTTGGATTTTGACATCTAGTATAGTCAAATCCTAATGAATCTCCTAATGCTCTAAATCTAAATGTCGCTGTTTGGTAAATAGGAAAACTAACAGAACCTGTCAAAGGATCTCCTCCTGCTGCTCCATGAACTAGTTTTGAACCTACCTTCCAATTTTCTTTTTTGTCATACTCACTATAATCTTTAAAGTTTCTCATGTTTATCTCCTCAGTTTTATTATATTAATAAATATATCAGTATACTCTTAATTAAGTAGTATAAGCCTGACGGTTTGAAAAACATTTCGCATATATTATATATCAACTTTATAAAATAGTAAAGTATTTGTTTTTTATTATAATACATATAATAATATACTGAAAAACTGCAAGATACTTCCTAATAATATAAATAAATGAAAAATAGAATGCATATATTTATGTTTTTTACCTACTCCATAAAAAATAGCTCCCACAGTATAGGCAATTCCTCCTAATACTAAAAGAATAATTCCTGCTTTTTCAAGTAATAATGGAAATAAATCCACACGGAATACAATTGCCCATCCCATAAGAAGATAACAAATCATTGAAAATTTTTTATATTTTTTCAAATCAATAGCATTTAAAACAATTCCTAGAATGGCCATTCCCCATATAATACCAAATAAAGTCCAACCAATTGCTACGTTGTATTCTCTAAAAGTACAAAGTGCAAAGGGTGTATAAGAACCTGCTATTAATAAAAAAATAGTGCAATGATCTAAAATTTGTAATACTTTTTTTCCAGTACATCTAGGACTTAATCCATGATAAATACTAGACATCGTATATAAAATTAGCATTGTAGTTCCATAAATAGCACCACTAACAACTCCATACACATTTCCATGACTTGCTGCTACAATAACACATAGTACAATAGCTACAACTCCTAAAACAGCCCCTACAATATGAGAAGTCATATTAAAAATTTCTTCTCCTTTTGTATAGCTTGGCAATACTCTTTCACTTAACTTTGTTCTCTTCATAATTCTCCTCGACTTTTTAATAATACTCTTATTATACCAAATAAAATAAGTTTTGATAACTTATTTTTGCAAAAAAATACCAAAGCTTTCACTTTGGCATTTCGGAATTTTTATATTAAATCGTCATCTTTTGTTTCAAGCATATATGTTTAATTATATAGCTTCCTCATTTTCTGAAACTCTTTCTTCCTCTTTTTCAGTTGACTCTTTATCTATAATTTCAAGACTTGCTACTGAAACTTCATAAGCAACTCTTTTTTCAACTGTTCCATCTTCATATTTCTTTTCATATTCTCTTGATTGTACTCTACCTACAATTCTTATTTCTGCTCCTACTGGCACAGTTTCACAGAATTTTGCATTTCTTCCCCAAGCAATACATGGAATATAGTCTGATTTATTATAAGAACGATTAACAGCTAGTAATAAATCTGCTATTTCTCTACCAAATGGTGTCTTCCTATAAATTGGTTTCTTACAAATATAACCATCTAATATTACTTCATTTGTTGTAACGTCTTTTCCTACTTGTATCTCTTCTTCTTGGTTTTCTAAAAATTCAACTTCTTTAGCAAAAACTGTAAGAATTAATCTGTTTTTTTCTCCTTGATAGCAGTTATATGATCTAAACTGTCCTTGTATTGATACTTTACTATCAATTGGTAAATCTGTTTGTGTTAATAATCTCTCTGATATTGTAATTGGTATGTTATCTGCATTTCCGCTCAAACGAGGTATGCTCAAATCAAATATATAAAATTTTTCTCCATATATTTCATGACTAAACCTCTTTTCACTTGTTACTTTTCCCACTAATGTAATGTGGTTATTATCTGAATAATTTGTATTCAACTTAATTTCCTCCTCCATTTGTTTCTTATTTTAAATCTTATTCATCCTAGTATTAGTTTATTCGTTATTTAACACATTTTCTATTATACTACTTTTTTTTGGTTTTGTCTACATAAAATGTTATTTTTTTCAAATTTTGTAAATTTTATAGTCTTTTAATCTGCATCAAATCCACATTTTTCATATATTAATCCAATTCCTGTTGTTCCTAGTAAACAGTTTATTTCTATATTTCTAGGTCTTATTATTTCAATTTCTTGTGGTTCTATTGCATTTCCCTGTATTGTTTTAATAATCCTTTGCAAACAAACAATAATAGTATTTTCTTCTATACTAGAAACACTTATAGTAGCTTTATTATGAAATCCATAAGTAATAACCGTTAAGTTCAAATCATTTAATATATCCTGCTCTAGTGTTAGATCTGAATTTAAAATAACATAATCTGCATTTGATATAACACGTTTCATACTTTCCTTTTGTTTTATTTCCTTATCAATTAATAATATTTCAAATTGTATATTATGCATGTTTTTTATATTTTTATCAGAAATAAATTGAAGATTTTCTACTGGAAAAATATCAGATAACATCTCCTTAACATAGCCTTCATTTTTAGGATTTGTTACAATTCCTGCAAAAGACATCATTGTTCTCCTTTAATTTATATGTATATTTATATTCTTCCTAGTTTTTCACAATTTATTCACTAATATTATTCAAAATACAATTTCCTACTAAATTTTCCTGCTCTATTATATTTGTAGAAGTCTCTACAACTGTATTATTTGGAGATACCATATCATCAATTTTGGAAACAGCTACAAATAAGATAACTACAGTTGAAAGGGCTATCATATATGAATAAATCTTTGATTTATTGATAACAAAAAACATAAAAATACCTCCATTAACAAGATAATATGATTATATGCTTGTAAATGAAGGTTTATTCTTTTATTTTATAACTCTATAATTTTTTCCCAAGGTAAATTTTCCTTTCCAAAATGTCCATAGTTTGTTGTTTTCTCAAAAATTGGTTTTTTCAATTGTAAATATTTAATAATGCCATTTGGAGTCAAGTCAAACTTTTCTTCAATCAAATTTACTAAATCTTCATTAGATTTTACTCCTGTTTCAAAAGTATTAATATATACAGCTAATGGCTTTTCCATTCCAATAGCATAAGCCACTTGAATTTCACACTTCTTTGCCAAATGGTTTGCTACTATATTCTTTGCAATATGCCTTAACATATATGCGGCTGAGCGATCTACTTTACTAGCATCTTTTCCAGAAAAAGCACCACCACCATGCCTACTATATCCTCCATAAGTATCAACGATAATCTTTCTTCCAGTCAATCCCGTATCTCCAAGTGGTCCACCTATTACGAATCTTCCTGTTGGGTTAATATAAATTTTTGTATGTTCATCCATCATATCATTTGGCACAACTGCTTCAATAACATGCTTTTTTATATCTTGCTTTAATTGCTCTAGCTTAACATTTTCTTCATGTTGTGCTGAAATTAAAATAGTTTCAATTCTCTTTGGCTTATCATTTTCATATTCTACCGTTACTTGTGTTTTCCCATCTGGTCTTAAATATGTCAATATTTTTTCTCTTCGTACCTGAGTCAATCTCTTAGAAAGCTTATGAGCTAAATCAATTGCATATGGCATATAATTTGGAGTTTCATCACATGCATATCCAAACATAATACCTTGATCTCCTGCACCACCTATATCAACTCCCATGGCAATATCTGGACTTTGCTTTGTAATATTAATATCTATTTTACAAGTCCTGTAATCCATGTCTAATAAGCTATTATCATATCCAATTTCTTTTATCTTTTCTCTTACGATTTTTTCAATATTCACTTCACCTTTTGAAGTTACCTGCCCTGCAATAGTAATTTTGTCCTTAGAAGCAAAAGTTTCTACTGCCACTCTTGAATTTTCATCTTGCATTAAGTAAGCATCTAAAATACTATCTGATATGAAATCACATAATTTATCTGGATGTCCTTCAGTTACACTTTCTGATGTAAAATAATAATTTTTCATTTCTAACTCCTTCTTATATTCACTAAAAAATTTCTCAACAGCATTATTATACAACATAATAATACATTTTTCCACAAAAAAATCACTTTTTTTCATATGTTTCATATTATATATTAAGCAGTTTGCTTAAGAAAGGAAGAAATAAAATTATGGAATATGAAAAAAATATATGCCCTGTTTTAAATGTAGATGGTGTTTTGGCTACTGGCTCACAATTTGATCTAGAAATTACTCTTCCTGAAGACAATCGTTCTGTTATATATGGAATTGTAAAAGATTGTTATAAAGATCCTATTTGTGATGCAGTAGTAAAATTAGTAGAGGTTGTAAAAGATTGTGGCAAAGAAGAAAGAAGACCAGTTTCTCATACTTTTACTGATAAAAACGGAGAATTTGTATTTGGACCTTTGTGTGCAAATAAGTTCTATGAGATTGAAATTTGGGTAAATGAAGTAAAACATTGCAAGGTATGTACAAAATGCGAACATGAAGGAAAATGTCTAAAAGGTGTAAAAATAGACTGTCCTGATAACGATTGTAAACCAAATAAACCTGAAAAACCAGATTGCTCATGTTAGTATAACAAAAAAGCCGGGTGTGAGTATCTAATTCACAACCGGTCTTTTTATATAAACAAACTACAAGACTTTTTTACATAATTCCCATTTTTCTTGCAAATTGTTTACCCATTCTAATCATTTTCTTTTTACTTGGTTGCATAGTTTCTGTACACATCATGGCAACTCCTGCTGAAATTAATCCTCCTATAATCATTCCCTTTACAAATTTCATGTTCATATTCATCCTCCTTTTTCTTTTTTTTCATTAGTATGTCTCCTTTTTTCTTTTATATACTCATATGATTGATAGAAAGCTATAAATATTAAAAATACTCCAAAAAATTTCCTTAAAAGTGGTACATTCATTTTAGTTGATATTTTGGCTCCTATAAAAGCTCCTATACATCCCCACACAATAATTGGTAAACCTAATTTCATATCAATATTTTTATTTTTTATACTTACAATAATAGCTGAAATAGCTGTTGGAATAAAAAAAATAACATTTGTTGCTTGCGCAATATGTTGTTCTACATCTAAAAATAAGGATAGGAGAAGAATTAATATAGTACCTCCTCCCATACCTAAACCTCCTATAATACCAGCAATAATACCAATAATAATCTCCATACTATTCCTTTCGCCTACTTTAATAAAATGCTAATACCTGCATAAAATAAAAATAGTATAAAAAAAAGTTGCAAATACTTAATAGGTATTATATTCAGTAATTTACTACCTATAATTCCTCCAATCACTCCTCCTATAGCACATTTAATTCCAATTTGCCAATTAATAAAATTACTTGTCCCATATAAAATTGCAGTAACAATAACCATCGGCAAAATGCAAAATAAAGATGTTGCTCTTGCTTGTTTTTCCTCTAATTTCATAAAATAAGTATATATTGGAACAAGGATAAGTCCTCCTCCAGATGCAAACATCCCACTAACAATTCCCACTATAATACCAATTAAAGCAATTTTCATTTTATACACACCACTAATATTTTTTTATTAGTATAAACCAATTTCCAGCAATTATTCATCCTTTGCTTTTTGATATCCTTCTTCATAACAGTAAAAAAATTTTTCTTCAGCAATCTCTGTAAGAACTTTATCACATTGTAACATTTGATTAATAACTCTCTGTCTTAAATTTACATCCTTAATCTCTTCTACTTTATCAAAAAACATTTGCAATTCTATTAAATATTTCTTATTTTCTTCTTTCCATTTTCTATCATTTTGATAATACTTATTTTCTTCTTTTTTTAAATTCATCTTTTTTATTTTCATATTTTCTTTCCTTTACGTTTAATAGACTTTTTCTTACTCCTATCGTTATATTTACTTTCCAATATGTAATTTTAATACACACCATGTTAAAATACAAGCATTAGACAAAATATGACATATTTCGACTTACATCAAAACTTAGATAGAGGAAGGTTGAAAAGAATGATTAAAATAAAACTATCTGATTTACTAGGTAAAAATAAAATGACTCAAAAAGCTTTATCTGAGGCAACGCGTATAAGACCAGCTACCATTTCTAAAATGTATTATGAAGAATGTAAACGATTTGATGTATCACAATTAGATAGAATTTGCCAAGCATTTAATTGTGAAATTTCTGATTTATTAGAATACATACCAGATAAAAAATCATAACTATTTTATTTTAATATTAACCTATAGGTAAATATATTATACAAAAATACTAGCATTCTTGCTAGTATTTTTTATTATCTTTTTATAAATTTTACTTTTTTAACTTATATGTTAATTCTTCTAACTTTTGAATTAAAAATTCTATATCCTCCATCGTATTATCTTCTCCAAAAGTAACTCTTAAGGTACTACCTGCTAAATCTTTATTTAATCCTACCGCAGTTAATACATGAGATGGTAGTGTATCTCCTGTTGAGCAAGCTGACCCTGCTGATGCACAAATTCCCACTTCATCTAGCTTAAATAACAATTCTTGAGCATCCACCCCATTAAAGGAAATGTTACTATTTCCAGGTAATCTTTTTTCTTTATCACCATTCAATATTGCATCTGGAATTCTCTTTTCAATTTCCGATAAATAAAAATTCCTAAAATTTAATAATTTTTTATTATACTCATCAAAATTCTTATAAGCTAGTTCAATTGCCTTTCCCAATCCAACAATTTGAGATACATTCTCTGTACCAGCCCTTTTATCACGTTCTTGATGTCCTCCATCTTGTAACTTCTCAAAAGCAATTCCTTCTCTAACATACAATGTTCCTATTCCCTTAGGAGCATAAAATTTATGTCCAGACATAGATAGTAAGTCAATATTAGATTGTCGCACATCAATCTTTATATTACCAATAGCCTGCACAGCATCTGTGTGAAATAAAACATTATATTTTTTCGCTATTTCTCCAATTTGTTCAATCGGTTGTATCGTTCCAATTTCATTATTAGCAGTCATAATCGTAATTAAAATTGTATCTTTTCTAATACTATTAATAAGTTCTCCTAAATCTATAATTCCATTAGGTTTAACTCCTAAATATGTCACGTCAAATCCTTGTTTTTCTAACGTTTTACAACTATTTAATACAGCATGATGTTCTATTTTAGTTGTAATTATATGATTTCCTTTTTCCCTGTTAGCGTATGCCACTCCTTTAATTGCCAAATTATCACTTTCACTACCACAAGATGTAAAATAAATTTCATGAGGGCTAGCACCAATTGCTTCAGCTACTCTACATCTTGCCCTCTCTATCGCACGTTTTGCTTCTCTTCCAATACTATACATAGCTGATGCATTTCCATAGCATTTTCCAAAGTATGGTATCATTTCTTTCATAACTTCATCTTTTACAGGCGTTGTTGCAGCATAATCAAAATATCGAATTTTCATATTTACCTCTTTCCATTTTTGATAAGACCAAAATTCGCCAAAAAAAATATTGCATATTTTATTATATGCAATGTTTTTTATATTTATTACTTTATAGAATTTTTTTGCCATCTTTCTACTCGAATATTTTTATAAGTTTCCAAAACCTCATTATATTTTCTATATTCCTCTTCCCAAACAATTGGTGGTATTTTATCAAAAGCTTCAAACACTTTTTCTGCTTCACTCAAAAAAAGAATTTGTTCTTGTGGACTCATAAGAGAACATGTTTTAGAAAAAGTATACAATTTATCTAACAATTGATTAGCTTGAATAAAACCCCAAAAATCTTTTACTTTAATGCCAGCCATTCGAATTTGCAAAACCGAAAAAACAATTAATCCAAACACAATCAAAATCAATATATATATTACGGCTATTAATCCCATTTCAATACCTTTCTTTATATTACCTCTTTTTTATTATAGCATTATCAAAAAAGATGTGCAATAAAAAACTCATTTTTACTTGCCTTATTTCATATATATGATATAATAAATCTCAATTTTTGTATAGGAGTACTTTCAATATGGATCATCGATTTGAAGTTACAAAAAAAGCTGGGATATTAGGTATCCTCGGCAATATATTTTTACTAGCTATTAAAGCTACCGTTGGATTTATGAGTAGCAGTCAAGCAATGATTGCAGATGCAGCTAACAGTGCTAGTGATATATTTGCATCATTAATGACTTTCATTGGAAATAAAATCGCAAGTGAGCCTGATGATGAGTCTCATAACTTTGGACATGGGAAAGCAGAATATTTATTTTCACTTTTTATAAGCATTGCAATGATTCTAGTTTCATTTAAACTATTTTTTGACTCACTAACTTCTTTAATAACATATCATCAATTAACTTTTTCATGGTTTTTAATATTTGTATGTATTATAACAATTATTGTAAAATTATCACTATTTATCTATACAAATCATCTATCAAAAAAATATCACAACATCTTATTAGAAGCTAATAAAAAAGATCATAGAAATGACTGTATTGTAACTACATTTACGCTAATTTCAATTATTCTAAGTTTATTTGGTATTTACTATTTTGACGGAATTGTAGGAATTGGCATTTCTATTTGGATTTGTTTAACAGGTTTAAAAATTTTTATGGAAAGTTATAATGTCTTAATGGATATTGCTATTGACTCAAAAACATTAGATATTATTATGAAAATTATAAAAAAATACCCTGAAATTCAAAAAGTAGATCAGGTTTCGTCTACCCCTGTAGGATATCAATACTTAATTGTATTAACAATCTATGTAGATGGCAATATGACTACATTTGATAGTCATAAGTTAGCCGATAGCTTAGAACAGGATATTACAAATTTAGAAAATATCCATAAGACAATCATACATGTAAATCCAATATAAAATATATTTACCATATTCAACCACAAAAGCTTCCACAAATGAGTGGAAGCTTTGTGTTTTTTACAACCTAGAAGCTAATGGAACTTCATCGGTTGAGGAGATACTTTTAGGTCGGATCGATTTCGCAGAGAAGCCCGATATCCTGTCCATCCTCGTCACAGACGACATAATCCTGATAGGACTTTTCCGTCTTGGTAAGGATATTGGCATCCGGAGTACCATCAGCCTTTGTCCCGTACAGAACCCAGTAGGCCTTTCCAGGGAAGCCCGTAGACTCACCCCAATCGGTCTTGATAGTCCAGGAACCGTCGTTGTTGTGGCGAATGATAGCACCAGTGAGGAATTTCGGGAACTCATCGGAAACAGCCATCGCCTTCAGGATAGTGGCCTTCTTATAAAAGACCCCATCAATCTCCATCAGATTGGTGGCAGCATTGCCGATGACCCAGCAGTTGTAGCCGCTAGGCGTCCGCTCAGACTTCTCATAGCCGACGACCACACCCACTCTCGTGAGCTCAGATCCCTCGACACAGTCGAGAACCAAGGTAGCATCATTCTGGAACCGGATGCTCCCTTTCAGGAACTCAGGGATGTCGCCCTCGCACGTAATGCGGACTGCGTCCTTTCTCTGGTTGGCGACCTTGTGAATGTAAGTGTAACCCATGATAATACCTCCTTTTAATTTTTATATAAGGGTAACACATATTTATTATAACACATTATGTTGATTTACTCAAGCTTCTATCACATATTGACACATATACACTTTTATTTAATTGTTACTTCATCATTTTCGACAGAAACCTTTACTTTCTTTTTCTTTTTAATTTTTCCATCTAATATAGCCTCAGCAATACGATCTTCTAAATGACTTTGAATAGCTCTCTTTAATGGACGTGCTCCATAATTAATATCAATTCCTTTTTTAGAAATAAATCCTTTAACAGAATCATCAAATTCAACATCCATCTCTTGTTCTTTTAAACGTGATTGTACTTGTTTTAACATAATATCAATAATTTTATCAATGTCTTCTTGATTTAATTTATGGAATACAATAATTTCATCTATACGATTAATAAATTCAGGTCTAAATTGCTTTTTTAATTCAGCCATAACATCTTTTTTGGTATTTTCATATTCTTTTTGTCTTGACTCATCTGAATCACTTCCAACAGAAAATCCTAAAGTTGTTTTATCTGTAATCAACCTTGCACCAATATTAGAAGTCATAATAATAACTGTATTCTTAAAATTAACTGTTCTACCAGTAGCATCTGTCAATCTTCCATCATCTAATATTTGTAATAACATATTCATAACATCTGGATGTGCTTTTTCAATTTCATCAAAAAGGATAACAGAATATGGCTTTCTTCTAATTTTTTCCGTTAATTGTCCCCCTTCATCATATCCAACATATCCTGGAGGTGAACCAATTAATTTTGAAACTGAATGTGGTTCCATATATTCAGACATATCAACTCTTATCATTGCATTTTCATTTCCAAATAGGCTTTCTGCTAAAGCCTTTGAAAGTTCTGTTTTTCCTACTCCTGTAGGTCCCAAAAATAAGAATGAGCCAATTGGTCTGTTTGGATCCTTTAGTCCTACTCTTCCTCTTCTAATAGCCTTAGCCACTGCCTTCACAGCCTCATCTTGTCCAATAACTCTTTGATGTAATGTTTCCTCTAAATTTTTCAATTTTTCATTTTCATCCTGTGTAATTTTATTAGCTGGTATATTTGTCCAACTTGCAATAACACTAGCAATATCTTCTTCTGTTAATGTAATAACATTTCTCGTATTTTTATTTTTCCATTTTTCCTTTTCTTTTTCTAACTTATCCTTTTTCTCTTTTTCTTCATCTCTCAAAGTCGCTGCTTTTTCAAAATCTTGCATACGAATAGCATCTTCTTTTTCCTTATCAATCTCTGCAATTTTCTCTTCCAATTCCTTAATACTATCCGGCATTGTATATGTTTTCATTTTAACACGTGAAGCCGCTTCATCAACTAAATCAATAGCTTTATCTGGTAAAAATCTATCATTAATATATCGAACTGATAAATTAACAGCCGACTTAATTGCTTCTGGTGTAATTTTAACATTATGATGTGCTTCATATTTATCCTGAATACCTTCTAATATTTTTATCGTTTCTTCTATCGTTGGTTCTCCTACAGTAACAGGACTAAACCTTCTTTCTAAAGCAGCATCCTTTTCAATGTATTTACGATATTCATTTAAAGTTGTAGCACCAATAACTTGAACTTCTCCTCTTGCAAGTAATGGTTTTAAAATATTTGCCGCATCAACTGCTCCTTCTGCTGAACCAGCACCAACAATTGTATGAATTTCATCAATGAATAAAATAACATCTCCCACTTTTTTTACTTCAGACAGACATTTTTTTATTCTCTCTTCAAAGTCACCTCTATATTTAGCACCAGCCACCATACTCGAAATATCTAAACTAACTACTCTTTTATTCTTTAAAGTTTCAGGGACATCCTCTGCAACAATTTTCTCTGCTAGTCCTTCCACTACAGCAGTTTTACCAACACCAGGTTCACCTATTAAACATGGATTATTTTTTGTCCTCCTCGAAAGAATTTGTATAACTCTTTCAATTTCACTCTTTCTTCCTATAACAGGGTCAAGTTTTCCTTCTGTTGCCTGTTTTGTTAAATCATTTCCAAACTGATTTAAAGTTGGTGTTTGATGAAAGCTTCCCTTATTTTTTACATTATTTTGATTAGAACTATTAGTAGCATTTTCATCTTCTCGAATTACATTTACAATTTCATTATATAATTTTTGAGGATTAACATTTAAGTCCATCATAATTCTAACAGCCACACTGTCTCCCTCACGCATAATTCCTATTAATAAATGTTCTGTGCCAATAAATTCTGAACCTAATTTACGAGCTTCTAAAAAAGCACTCTCTACTACTCTTTTTGTCCTTGGTGTAAAGCCAATTGTGCTAGAATCATTAATCGTATCTCCTATACCTATAAGATTTTCAATTTCTTCTACAATTCTATCAGGAATAATTCCCTGTGATTCTAAAACTTTGCTAGCTACGCCATTTCCTTCTTTTGATAAACCATATAATAAATGCTCTGTGCCAATATAATTATGACCTAATTCCATTGCAATACTATTTGCAATTTCAATTGCTTTCTCAGCACGATTTGTAAATTTGTATATCATTTCTAGTCTCCTTTCTCAATTAGTTTGCAATTCAATCTATTTTCATACATTATTCTGCTAAAATCTGTTTTATCACTTCTGTCCTCTTTATATCTCTATCATATCCCTCTAATTGCTTTCCTAAATATTTTTGTAAATTTCCTGGTTTAGTGTATAAATTTAACTTGCTCACTTTCGCATCAGATAACTCTTTGATAATACCCAAATCAGTTCCTAATTTCACATCTGATAATAACTTTCTACATTCATCAGAAGTTAATTTAGTAGCATATTTTAAAATTCCATATGCTCTATAAACTCTATCTTCCAATGAAACAGAATCTTTTGTTAAATACTTTCTTGCTAATCTCTCTTGTTCAATAACTTTATCTGTAATTGTTTTTAAGTTTTTAATAATTTCTTTTTCTGTTAATCCTAATGTCTGATTATTTGAAATTTGATAGATATCACCTTGTACTTGTGTTCCTTCACCATATATTCCTCGTACATTCATACCAAAATTATTAACGATGTGTAATACTTTATTAATATTTCCTGTTAGTGTAAGAGCTGGCAAATGAACCATAACAGATGCTTGCATTCCTGTACCAACATTTGTTGGAGATACTGTTAAAAATCCAAATTGATTGCTATAAGAATAGCGAACTAACTCTCCTAATTTTTCATCAATTTCTATTGCCAAATTCATCAAATTTTCCAAATCTTGGCCAGAAGAAAAAACTTGCAATTTAATATGATCCTCATCATGAATCATTATACAAATATTTTCATCATCATTAACTAAAATTGCACCATTTTCATTCTTTTTCATAGCAAAATCAGGACTAATCATATGTTTCTCGATTAAGGTAATTTTCGTAATATCATCAATATCCTTCAAATCAATAAACTTCAAACCATATCCAATACTTGGAGTTACCTCCTTTATCATATCCAAAATCTTATTCAAATCCGCAGTAGTACACTTTGTTGTAAAAGGGAAATCCTCTATATTTCTCGCAAGTCTCACTCTCGAACTAATAACCACATCAGAATCTCTACCATTCTGCAAATACCAATTTGCCATTTTATCTCCTCCTTGTCACTTTGGGGACGTTCCTTTTTGTGACACTTTTGTCACTTTGGGGACATACCTTGTTATATTTTTTCTTTTTACAAAATAATTTAATTCTTCTAACTAAAACTCAAAACTAAAACTTAATCTGCTCTTATTTATTTTCTTCTAGCTTTTTTATTTCATCTCTAATTTTTGCTGCATCCTCATATCTTTCTTCTTTAATTGCCTTTTGCAAATCTCTCTTAAGTTTTGCAATTTTACTCTTCTCCTCTGCTACTTTTTCAGCTTTCTCATCAACTTTATCCTCTGCACCTTGTTTTTCTTTTTGACTTTTCTCAAAATTTGATTTGTTATATTCTAATTCATCAATACTTTCTTTATATCCTCTTCCAATATGTTTATTTGAACCATGCAAATTTTTCAATACCGGAGAAATTCTATCTGCAAATGTAATATAACAGTTGCCACAACCAAACTCACCAGAGCTTACAAAATCTTCAAAAGTTGTTCCACATTTATCGCAACTTAATACATCTGTTTTTGCAAAACTTGGTAATAACCCCTCTGTATCATTAAAGAAATCACTGAAGAAACTTGAAAAATTAATTGGCATGCTAAAATCTAAGCCTTCCAATCCCAACTCTCTCGCACACTTATCGCATAAATGCATTTCTTTCTTTACGCCATTTACAACTTGCGTATAACGAAAATTTACCTCATTTTTTCCACAATTTTGACATTTCATAAAAATCACTCCTTTATTTTATTTACAAATATTAATCTTCCACTAAATTAATTAGCATATTTTTAAAAATTCTTGCTCTTAGTTCATCTTTTATTTCTGTCGGAACAGTAAGAACATTATCACTGGTAGCTACTTTTAATAGCTTTGCCTCTTTTTCTGTAATCATTTTATATGATAGAAAATTACTAATAAAAATATCAACTTCTTGTGCTGTTATTTTATCTCCTATATTAGAAACAATATGCATCAAATAATTACTTTTTGTAATATTGACTTTACGAATACTAATATATCCTCCACCACCTCTTTTACTTTCTACATAATATCCTTGGGTTGGCTTAAACCTTGTGGCAATAACATAATTAATTTGTGATGGTACACAGTTAAATTGCTCTGCCAACTCATTCCTCTGTATTTCTATGTAGTCTTCATCTTGAAATAGTTCCTTTATAAATTCTTCTATCATATCCGACATTCTCATTTTTATCACCTCTTGTTTTTTGACTTTGACTTTCTTTGACCTATAATTATATTATACTCACTCTTAAAAAATTGTCAATACATTTTCTGTTTTCTTTTGTGAATTTTATGTGAACAATCTATTCTTCTTCCTTTGTAATATCTTCTAGTTCTTTTGCCTTCTGTTTTTGTATTTCTGGTGAAATCCAAGTAAAATATGAAGATACAAACTCTCCATATTTTGTAGCATCCTCAATCTCCCCTATTTCTTCTTTCATTTGTTCAGTTTGACCATCTTGATTAATCTCTTTTCCACTATTTCTTGCACGAATTCCTTTCCTACGATTCATTTTTTCCTCCTAAAAAGCACATAATGTTTTAAATACATTATGTGCTTTTTTTATTTTTTTATTCCTTTATTTATACTAATTGTTCAATTGCCTCCGCAACTCCATCTTGGTTATTATCTGCCACTACCATATCTGCAATTTCCTTAATATATGGTGCACTATTTCCCATTATTACACCCACTCCAGCATTCTCAATCATAATTTTATCATTTACATTATCTCCAATTGCAATTACTTCGTCTTTAGGAATATTTAACGTATCCATCAAATACTGTAATGCATACCATTTGTCAACATTTTGGCTTGTAATCTCAGTATAATAATATTCAATCAATACTTCTTCTGTTCCTGATTTTATAATCTTCCTTGACATATGAGCTACATCTAAAACATCAATATCCTTTACTTCCCTTAATTTACGAATAATTCCATTAAAAATGATATTATCATTATCACTAATTGTTATTTTCAAAATATTTTGATTTTCAAGTTCTTCTACATACTTATAGATATCTTGTACTAAATTAATTTTTGTTTTTTTACTATCTGGTTTATTACTATTTTCTTGATAATAAAATAAAACATTATTGCTTAAACTCTTAGCAATCACCATATCTTCTGTATAAATATTATAATATATACTATTTTCTTCACAAATTTGAATAATTTGTAAAGCCTTTTTTTTATCGATAAATTTATCGTATATTATTTCCTCTTTTGACAAATCATATATTAAAGAACCATTTCCACAAATAATATATTGACAAATTCCAAGATCACTTGCAATATTGCGAACAGAATTTGTTGATCTTCCAGATGCTAACACAATTTCCGCACCGGATTCTTTTGCTTTCATCAAAGCCTCTTTGTTTCTTATTGATACTTGACCATAAGAATTTAATAAAGTTCCATCTAAATCAATAGCAATTAATTTATACATACTCTCTTCCTCTCTAAATGTGCTTTTTTTATTATTTTATCTTTCGACTTTTTTATGCATTTTTTGTCAAATTTCTTTTTTATTTCTAAATTATATCATTTATTTCTCGTTTTACAACATGTTCTCAAAAATTTCCAGTTTAAAAAAATCGATATGGTGCAAGATATATATTGAAAAAGCAAAACTGTTTTTTCAAAGTAGAAATATCAGTATCACATTCTAGGAGGTGAAAAATATGGCAAACTCAAACAGCAATCAAAAAGTTGTTCCAGAAGCAAGAGAAGCTCTAGACAAATTCAAATATGAAGTAGCTAGCGAAGTTGGTGTTAACTTAAAACAAGGTTATAACGGAGATTTATCTTCAAAAGACGCTGGTAGAATAGGTGGACAAATGGTTAGAAAAATGATTCAACAAGCAGAAAACAACATGAAATAGTTCTATCCCACTAAAATAATAATTTTGCGTAATCACAATTATATGTTTATATTATTATGAACATATCTTTGTAAGGCGTAAAAAAGAACTCTATTTAGGTATACATATTTAAATAGAGTTCTTTTTATTATATATAATTTTATTAATTATATCCACAAAATTTTTCTTCCATCTCTAGGTAAGGTTTATTTGTTATTTCAAATACTTCTATATTATCTATAATTTGTGGCTCAACATAATAGAATTGATTAGGTAAATTAGTAAAATCCACTGATAATTTTCCAAAATATTTTTCATATTTTTTTTATGTTTCCGCTTCCGCAATACCATTATCATTATTAGTTGATAATATTTTTGCCACATCTACTAAAAGCCATTTACGATAAGATATTTCTATAACTATATCTCCAAGCAAAAACATTTTAAATTTAATTTTTCATTATTTTCTTCTACAATAGCTGTTATCATTCTATTTTCATACTTTACTTTATCTCCTAAATATTGCTTTATATCTGATGTAAGACAAAAATCATTTATTTGTACCTGTTCTATACCATTTTCTTTTTCAAATGTAATTAAAATCTGTTTTAACTCATCAATTTTGTCATCTTCTATTTCTAAAACATTTATCTCTTTTATTTTTCCCTTTATTTTTTGAAGTTCTTTTTTCTCAAATATATTGCTATTAAGCACCTTTTCTACAACTTCTTTATCTGTAATAACATTATCTACTAAGTTAACTAATTCTTCATATAATTCATACTTTATAAAAAGCTTTTGTACTTCTGAATTTTCCATCTCTTCTAGACTTCCATACCCAACATACCTATCGAATACATCATTTTTTGTCCATTGTTCTTGTGGCTTATTTTTTAATCGTTGCTCAACTTGTTCATAAGTTACTGTCTCGTCTTTCATAATTTTCTCCTTTTATAATATTTTTTCCTATTATTCAAAAGTTTTATTTTTCTGGTATCATTATTATATTTTTGTTTTCATCTCTACATATTTTTTCAGTATTTTTATCTCCTTTAACAACAAATCCTTCATATTTTTTAATTTTCTTTAATTTTTCTGCCATAGGATAATTTAATAATAGCTTTTCATATAATTTATCTTTTCTATATTTTTCTACATAGTCTTTAACTTGTTCATAAGGACTTTTTCCATCTTTTCTAGGATATCCTTTACCTGTTTTTAGCTCCAAAATATAAACTGTTTCATTACCATCATGTATAACTATATCTGCTCTTTGTCCTCTTTTTACAACATCTTCTTGAAAAATCAATTCTGATCCAATGAAATAAATTTCATTTAATCCCAATGCTTCTTTTAATTCTTTATTATACTAATTTTCACAATCATTAATAACATTTATCAGCCAAGCTTGTAGATGAGCCTCAAAACCTTTATCTCCCTTCATTATTCCTAATTTTTCAAATTCTTCTTTGTTAAACTTTAAATTAGCACATTTTCTTATAAAATCTTCATCATTTATCCCATCCCATACTTCTTTTGCTAATTCTGCATTTTTTACTACATCTTCTTTTGCCATTTTAATTCCTCCTATTTAAAAATAAATTCTTTTCCTCCATCTAATATTGTTTTATAAAATATATCATTCTTATTATTTGTTTTCAACTAGTTTGGTCATAAAATGTTTTATTAAGTTTTTTTATTATGCTTTTTAAAACTAAATATTATATATATCCCTTTTTGAAAAATGACGAATAGCAATAATTAATAGTAGTATCTCATAGATTAAACAAACAAATATTGAAAAAGGAAGTGTTAATACATTAAAATCAGGTATTCGTCCAAATAAAAATATACTAAGATCCCAATTATTTGTTATAAAATATTTAGCAATAGGAGTAAATACAGGAAATCTAGAATATCTCTCAATATCAGTACGGATTAGAAAAATGCTTAAAGTAAGAATCATTGCCATAATAGAATGCTTATTTATAACACTCATAAATATGCAAAATGTAACAATTATAAAATACATTGGTAATTTGCATAATAACAAAAGTAGTAAATAAACAAATAAATTCAAAGTAAATACAGAATCAGAAGTATAGTTATAACCAATGTAATCAATATTGTAACTATCAAATCCAAAGATGATTCCACCAACAACATATTGTACAATAATCATAAACAAAGTAGTTATTATAACTGTTATTATACAAGCTAAGATTTTTGAAATTAAAATTTTACTACGTTTATGAGGTTTGGTAAGTAAATTTTTAATTGTTCCTTTATTTTTTTCTTCGGTTATGTTAGTGCAAGATATATAAATTGCTACTGCAACAATTACAATATCAAAATGTTTAAATAATCTTATCAAAGAAATTCTGGCATCAACTTTATTATGAGAGAGTACAGTAATTGCACTATCTGAAATATCATATTCAATTTTATTTTCCAAGGCATATTTACTTAAAGCAATATTTAATTTACAAATTTGTGTCGTTTGATAATAAAACTCATCAGAAGTACCCATTTTTAAAAAAGATTCTAAAAGATACTGCTCCTCTCTCCAATTACTTATGTAATCATTGAAAATATCATCATTAAAAGGAATATCATATTTTAATCTATATTCATATATTTCTATTTCAATATTCAAACTTTTCTTTTCATCAGAAGTAGTAGAAGAACTTTCACTTTTTTGACGTAAGTTCTTAATTTTTAGTGCAACATATTCTTTCCAATCGTCATTATTTAAAGCTTGCATATATTGTTCATATATTTTTTTTGCTTCTTCATAATCATTTTTCTGAATATTAAAATTAGGATTTATTTCATAATCAATTATTGTTTTTAAATTAGGTTCAATATCTTGATGAAGATCTGTGGGAAACAATGGGACAGATATACTATTACGTTCATCATTTAAGGCATATCTTTGCCAAGAATTTTCTGGATAACTGTTATATAGCTTACCAAATTCAATAGAATATTTGTCTTGAATATAACCTTCACTATTTATATAACTTTCATCATTTACAGCTTTATTTTTTAAGTTTTGTTCCCAAAGATTAACAGCCATATCTGAAGTTTTAGGAAACTCTAAAGTATGATTTTGATCAGGATTAGCATGGTTAAATAAAACAATAATAATAATGATGATGAGTAGCAATAAATAAAAACTTTTTTTCTTAAAAATTTTAATTAGTTCATTTTCAATTAACTTAATCAATGTCTGTGCCACCTACCTTCTTAATAAAACCACGATTAATAGAAAAAGAAATATTTTCTACAATTACCTTATCCTTTATTTTTTTCTTTAAATTTTCACATTTTAATACTTCCATAAATCTCTCCTATGATTCATTTACAATATTTTTTTCTTTAAAGATTTTTAATATGATGACAGTAAGTAGTAAAAAAATTATAGCATATAGAATATATTGGTTACAATATTATAATATCAAAAGACAGCAAAAATTAAAAGAATTGACTCATATTCCTATATCTTGGATATGAAATAATAAATGATATGAAAAAAAATATAAAAAAAGTGAAAGAAATTTCCATAAAAAAATATCTAATTATATAGATATATGAAAAAATAGAAGGATACTGAACATTTAATATATGGATTGAGTTTATAAACAAAACTAGAAAGGAACAAATATGGAAGAAAATATTGAAGAACTAGTAACAGAAGCAAAAATGCGGCAATAAAGAAGCTTTTACTACTCTCATGCTATTATTAGAAAAGGATTTATATAGAGTTGCAAAAATGAGATTAAATAACAATGAAGATATATATGATGCAGTACAAGAAACTATTTTAATAGCCTTTAAATCCATTAAAAAATTAAAACACGTTATATATTTTAAAACTTGGATAATTAAAATTTTGATAAATCAAACCAATAAAATTTACAAGCAAAAAAGTCAAAATAAAATAATACCTTTTGATGATTCAGAAAGAACTGGACTAATTGAGTCAACTAATATAGAAGATATAGATTTGTTACTAGATTTTGATTTTATGTGTAAAAATTTAAAATATGAAGATAGAGCTATTATTATTTTATATTATATAGAAAAATTTACAGATAAAGAAATAGGAAAAATATTAAACTTGAAAGAAACTACGGTAACGACTAAAAGGACACGAGCAAAGCAAAAAATTAAAAATATTTTAGAAAGGAGTGAAGAAAATGGACGAGTTAGATAAAAGATTATATCGTGAATTAAATTCAAAAATTGAAATTCCAAGTGAATTTAAAACTGTTATTCAAGAAAGTTTAAATACAGATAAAGAAAAAAAGAAAGTATTGGGTTATCCAATACGAAAAGTAGCTATAATAGCTAGTATTAGTTTAGTATTATCAGTTGGGATTGTATATGCAGGAACTGCTATAACTAATAAGATATGGAAAGAGCCAGAGAAAACAATCGGATTTTATTCGGAAGAAAATAATATTACGGACATAAGTGAAAATAAAAAATATGAAGGAATAATGTCAGAAAAGCAGGCAAGAGAAAATGCAAAAAAAATATTAGAAAAATTTGGATATAAAAATGAGAAGATAAAGTCAATAGAACTTCAAAATTATCCTGATAATTATGACGTGATATGGTGCATTGAAACAGAAAATAATATATTTTTATCATTTGATGCAGGAGACGGAAAATATTTAAGTGTAACATTTAATAATATATTACATAAAGATATAAAAAACTATAGAACTACGAAGGAGGATGCAGAAATAACAGCAAAAGAACTTTGCAAAAAGTATGGATATGATTCAACAAAATATGATGATTTGAAAATAAGTACAAATCTCCTTTCGGAAAGTGATTCTTATATATGGTATGTTGATTTTAAAAGAACATATGATGGAATTGTGAATCCTTATGAATCAATTAATATTGGTTTTATTCCAGAAATAAATGAATTATATCGATTTACTATATATGATATTGAATATGATAATAATCCAGTAGACATTGATAAAGAAAAAGCAATTGAAACAGCCATAAATAATGAAAACAAGATTGACATTGGATATAAAATTATAAATACAAGTGCATCTTTAGATATTGTTAGAATGAATGGTGATGCATATTTTAGAAGTATGGATTATTCTAAGTATAAAAGACAATTAGAACAAAACTATCCTCCAGAAGATTATATTGAATTTCGTACAGAGGCTTTAGTAAGAAAAGTTTGGAAGGTTACGATAGAGTACGATATAGGGGAAACAAAAAATAGGATTGTAGACAAAGATGGAGTAATGTATAGATTTTATGCTTATTATATAGATGCTACAACGGGAGAGATAATTGGAGGAACACCAATTTTAAAACCATATATCAAGCAATGAAAAACAAAAATAAAGAAAGAAGAATGGGTTCATGTGTTTAGTTCAACACCTGCTATATATTTAATAGCTGTTGAGAAAAGGTTGCATTCAAGGATTGCAACCTTTTTCTGTTATAAAAGTGAATCTGATTCACTTATACTTCCTGTTGTTTTTACTTTTATAGAATTATTCCCGTATATCATTGTAAAATATGGTCTACTTCAGTTTGATGTCAATTATTCTTCTTGTTCACGATATTTTTTTATCATTGTCTTAATTAATATAATTAATACTATTCCTATTATAATATATGGAAGTGAAGATTTTATTATAACTTCTTCTACCTTATTATTTTCTCTAACATACTCACATAAAGCTGACGATATTTCTATTCTTTCTCCTACACCATACGGTAATTCTTTAATTTTATAAACTTTCATTTTTTCTCTATCCCAACTAACTTCACATGCAATAATATTATAATTTCCAGTTATTCCATATTCTTCTGTTATATAATTACGTTTGTCTGCATTGCACCATATAACATAATCATATTTAAATACTAATATTATGGAATTATAAAATATTTTTTCTATACATAAGGCTAAAATTACAATGCTGACTGGAAGGCATAGAATTATGAGAATTTTTTTCATATTTTACTCCTTTCTTACCTCTCCAAATTTATCACTTTTTCTTCTCCATTTTTTATAATTATCAAATATATCTTATCTGTTATATCATATTTCGTTAGTTCAAATGGTAACCTTCCTTCAAATTGTTCGTTTTCCTTTGAATAATATGTACCAAATGCGTCTGTCATTGAAGCAGTATTAAATATTTCACCTTTTTCATTTTTTAGTTTTATTTCATCATAAAAGCTACGATTATTATCAATAAAATCTAATATTTCTTCTTCAGTATTATTAAATGTAATATTATCAATATTATAATTTCCTTTATATGATACAACAGTTTGAGTATCAGTTACTACCATATTGTCTATATGCATTCCATATTTAGCGTCACTACCATCTTTTACTTGATAAGTAATATAATTTCTCTCATAAAATTCTTTTGGTACATTTACTTTCATTTTCCATATACCATCTAGTTTCAATGTTTCTCCCTTTTCTCCTTTAGCTTCTATTGTATGAATTTGTATATGCAATTCTTTACTTTTTGGATATCCATCTGAGCATAATTTATACAACACTTCCAATTCATTACCATCTTGTTTTACTTGCTCTATTCCATATCCCCTATTGGTTAAACTATATTCTGTTATTCTTTCACTTCGCATATTATTTTCTTTACAATATTTATCATAAGCTTCTTTATCATCGCAAAATATTAGATTATTATACTCATCTGTTATAGTCATATCTTGAAACTTTATATTTCTTATTTCTTCCATACGATTATTTTCTATTTTAAATCCTAAAAACAAATTATAGTCATCCATAATAAATTCACTTACTTTTAACTTTATTTTGTTCGAATTTGCATATTCCATCTCTATCTCAGCATAGTAATCATTATTAATTGCTACTGATACCCCCTCATGAACTTCAGCCATAGCTTCTAGAATTGACATATATATGTTTTTTCCGAAAGTTACTGTACATATCATCAATAGTAACATACAAGCTATTGATAATTTCAAAATATATGTCTTATTATTTTTATAATAATTTGTTTTTGCTATACTTTTAGGCAAAGTGTAAAATTTAGGAGACATTTCTATCTTATTATAGTAATTATATAATTTCATATCTAATTCACTATTTTTCATATTTTTCTTCTCCTTTCTCTAACCTATCTTTAATATATTCCTTTGCTCGTTTCATTCTGGTCTTTATTGTGTTCTCATTTTTTCCTATAATTTTTGAGATTTCCTTTATTGTTAATTTATTTCCATAATATAAAGAAAAAATTAGTCTGTCATCTTTGTTCAGACTTTTAATTATAAAATCGAACTCTATTTCTTCATTACTATAATTACTATTTACATTCTTTAATTCTTCTTCATAAATCTTCTCTTGTAATTTTACTTCTTTCTTTTTTCTGTTATATATCTTGTTACATTCATTAATTAAAACTTTTAATAGCCATATTTTTATTTTTTCAGGTTGTTTAATTTTCTTCATATTTTTGTATAATCTATAGCCTGTTTCCTGTATCGCATCATACACGTCTTCTTCATCATATAGTCGAGATTTAGCTACTTTATACATATCAAGCATATATTTTTCAAATATATAACAAATTTCATCATTTTCATCAGTATTTTCTTTTAATTTTTTCATTTTCTTCTCCCTTCTATATAATAGATTATATATTATCATCTTTTAGTTTCATTATTTTTATTTATTAAATCGACAAAAAAATACAAAATACTACATTTTTTGAAATTATTTTATACTCTCAATGTCTCTTATATATAGGAGATGATTTTATGCTAAATTTATTAATAGCAAACAATAATGTTGATTATGCAAGAAGTTTAATGTCATCTATTAATGCAACTTCTAATTATATAAGAGTTTCTAATATTACAGTCGATGGGAAGGAAACTTTAGAACTTTTAAGTTCTGCAAATAATATAGATATTGTATTACTGGATTTAAAAATGCCTAACTATGATGGAATTGAAATACTTAACAGATTAGTTTCTGAACATCAAAATCAATATAATAATTCTATTCTTGTCACTTGCGGTGAAATGGATTTAATTAGTAACCCTGTGTTAAAAGATAATTCGATGATTTACAAATTATTACCCAATACATTAAATACTGAGCAAATAGTATCACAAATAAATGAACTAATTTTAATTAAGGAAGAAAAATATAAAATACATAACATAAAAAGTTTAATTACAGATGAACTTTTATACCTAAGCTATGATGTCTCTCATAAAGGTACCCAATATTTAATTGATGTAATATATATGATTTTTTCTCAAGGTGACGCACTACTAGAAAACTTAAATAAGTATGTTTATCCAACAATCGCTCAAAGATATAATCAAACAAGTAATAATATAAAATGTAATATCGTTAGAGCTACTGAAGCAATGTATTATAACTGCCCTGAAGACAAATTAACTAACTATTTTTCTCTAACAACACCACACAAACCTAATATAAAAACTATTATAAGTATCGTTCTGTTAAATGTTCATAAAAATATAATTCGTAGCTTTTATGTTTGATACATCAAGATACATTAAGATACATTTTTCTTTATATCTAATATTGTCGAATTATGTTATATTAAGCATGTGCAAACTTTGCACATAGAAACTAGAGGAGCCAACTATGAAAGGAGTATTTTTACTATGAAACGGTTTTTAGCACTCTTGTTAGCGACAATTATGTGTTTCTCCGTAGTTCCTGCCTCTTCTGCTTCAGAATCTACCGATGCCAATAACCCTTCGGTGATTGTGAGCGAAAAGCAGACTATCACTTTTAACAGTGACGGAGAAGCCATTGCTACACTTCCCACTTCCACAGTTCTTTCTTCGGTTTCTTCTATTTCTGAAGTGGAAACCTGGAATAATGTGACTGGTTGGATTAATGTCGGTACGTTTACAATGGAGGGAAATAACGTAACTCCTGTTAAAAAAATCGGTGTTACCGGTTATTCCGTTGCCATTTATGCCGAATATAGCTGTAGCAAGTCAGTTAAAATGACTGTCCAAATTCTAAAAGCCTATACCTCTTCTGTTCTGCTTGGTGGTGAAGGCATTTCCTCTGTAGGGAAAACGGGTACTGTTTTAACTGGATCAGCCCCTGTGACTAGAGATCAAGAAGTTCAAATTTACTTCCGTATTACTGATGCCAATGGAAACTATGACGATAATCTCCCCTGTACTGTTACTTATTGGTATTATTTGATGAAAGATGCTTGGAGATAATTTAATTTATTCGAATCAAAAGCATAAATAACCTCTGAGTAAAAGCTAATTTTGCTCCTCTAGTTTCTTCCAATAGCTATTACTTTAGTTTATGGAAAAATGGGGTGCCCGCTTCAGGCACCCCAACTTTCAGTTATTAATATTCATATAAAAGCTTCTTTATGTTTTGATAGTATAATTCTCCACCTATTATTTCTCCTGTTGTTGCATCAACAAAATATGAATAATACCTTTCATTAATATCATTACTTTCTTCTGTATCTTCCAAAACATCGTATTCTATAGTAACTATCCATGCTCTTCTAATATGACTTTCTGTACGATATAATGCAACGTCTTCTTCTGGATAGCTTTTATAAAGTTGTTCACGATATTTTTTATAATCTGTTACTCTCAAATATGCATTACCATTTGTTTCAATAATGCCTAATTCAGTTTCTATATTCTTTATTTCTTTATATTTCATAGTTATTTTTTCTTCTTCTTTTAGTACTATTTCTTTTGCCTGTTCTTCTCTTATCTCAATTGGATTGTTTTCAAATTCCCTATTACTCACAAAGAAATAACAAATTTTATTAGTTTTAGGAATAAAACCAATACGTATAGATTCATAGGGATTTACAATTTCATTATATTCTTTGTAGAAAACTATTTTCCACATTTTAATATTCTCATCTAAAAGTCCATTATGAAATATTCTTATATCATTGTATTCATCTATATTATACCCTAATTTTCTGCAAATGTTTTTTGCTATTTCTTCAGCTTCTTTTTCTGTTATTTCATATTTTTCTACCTCACTTAATTCGTTTTCGAGCATTATCCTAAAATTATCTGTATTTTTTGCATCAATTAAAATTTCTGTATTTTTATCTGTTCTTATATGCCATAATAAATCATAATCTACTGCCAAATTTTCAATTTCGATCGATTTTATTTTTTCATTTTCACAACCAAATTGTTTTAATATTTGCTCTGCTCTCTTTTTGGCATCTGATTCAGATATAACACTGCTTTTTTCTTCTTCAGTAATTGGATATATATTTTCTCCTTCTCCACTATAAAATCCCTCTATCTTCTCTGGTTTCTTCCAAATGTTTTCGTATATGCTAACTCCTGCATATACAATTCCAGCTCCTATTAAAAGCGTAGCACAAATTGTTGCGACTATTTTTGCAAATTTACTATATTTTTTATTCTCTCTTGGCCCTTCCCTTATTATTCTTTTAAATTTATCTGGAATCTCTATTTCTAAATTCAAATCATGATATAACCTTTGTTCTAGTTCATAATATTCATTTCCTTCTATCTCATTCATATATCTTCTTTCCTCCTTTTATACTATCTTTCATCTTTTGTAAAACTCTAAACCTTTTAGTTCTTACGGTACTTTCCTTTAAATTTAGTATTTCTCCTATTTCCTTATCTGTAAACTTTTCTATGTAATACAGCACCATTATAATTCTGTCTTCATATTTTAAATTTTTACATAAAAAATTAAAATCTAGTATTTGTTCAGTATCTTCAATATTAAATTCATCTATCATATCGTTTTCTATTTCCTCAAAAGATACTATTTTTCTTTTATTTTCATATCTATAAATTTTATTACTTTGATTAATCAAAATTTTTATAATCCATGATTTAAAACTCTTGGGATTTTTCAGTTTCTTAATAGATTGAAAAGCAATAATCATTGTTTCTTGCACTGCATCACATATATCATTTTCGTCTTTCAGCCTTGACCTTGCAATCTTATATAAATCGCTTTCATATAATACCATAAGTTCTGTAAAAGCTTTTTTATCTCCTTTTCTTGCTTTCTCTACTAGTTCTTCCATTTTTCCTCCTATTTTTTATATCGTTTGCAAACCCAATCTACTTATAAGATGTTTTTTTATATATTTATTTAAAATAATAACATAAAAATGTAATAATTAGTTTATATTATAAAATTTCTATCTATATATTAATTACTCTAATTTTACCATTTATAATATTGTAACTAATATATTCTATATGTTATAATTTGTAAAAAAGGAGATTAAAATGTTAAATTTAGTAAAAAATGAAATCATAAAGATATTTAAGAATAAGAATATTTACATCTTATTTTTCATAGCAATTGCCCTCATTTCTGTCTATAATTTATTTTTAAAAATTACTAATTCTCAGGATTCTATTCAAACTTTATATGAAAGATCATATAAACAAGATACTTTTTATCTAGAAAATTATGAAAATTTTTCTGAGCCCGAAAAATATTCTACTGTTATTGAAAGAATTGCTTTGGAAAAATATGCAATTGACAATAATATCCAATATAATATTCTTTTAAATTCAGAAAATAAAAATGTATCTCTTCCAGCAGATGCTAGGATTCTTCTTATGAAGGTATTTAATCTTTTCGAAATTGCTATTATCTTTATTGTTCTCTATGTAGCTAGTACTATTTTTTCAGATGAATATCAAAAAGGAACTATCAAAAATTTACTTACTAAACCTCATAAGCGAATCGCCATATTTTTTGCAAAATTAATAACTTCATTTAGTATATGTATTGGTATTACTATTTTTATCATTCTATTTCAGTTTTTATTAGGTGGACTTTTTTTTGGTTTTGATAGTTATAATTTAGATGCTATTCGTTATGATTTTTCATCAAATACTGTCGTTACAATGAACCTATGTCTTTATATGTTATCTATACTTGGTACTAAACTTTGTATGTTTATGATTTTAAATTTAGTCATTATATTGCTAGGTATTACTACTGGTAACACTCCTCTCTCTATATTAGTTTCTTTAGGACTATATTTATTATCAAAAACAGAAATATTTTTAAATTATATGCGGAAGTATTTATACTTGGGATTTAAGCCAATATATATATGGTGAGTTAAGTGGAAATATTATTTCTATGCTAATCATTTCTGTCATAATTTTTTTACTACTTACCGTCATCATATTAAAAGTCTTTAAAGAAAAAGATATTGTAAATGAATCATAGGAGGAAAGTTATGGAAGTATTAAAATGTGAAAATTTAAAGAAAAAAATAAAGAATAAAGTAATTGTAGAAAATATTTCTTTTTCTATCAATAGTGGTGATGTAGTTGGTTTGATTGGTGCTAATGGTGCTGGTAAAACAACAATTATAAAACTAATTTTAGGTCTTATTAAAATAACAGAAGGAACTGTTTTGATTAATGGATTTGATATTCAAAAAGATTTTGTAAAAGCTATTGATAAAGTTGGTGCCATTGTTGAGAGCCCTGCTTCATATATGTATTTGTCTGGATATGATAATTTAAAAATTGCTGCTAATAACTTTAAAAATATTGGAAAAGAGCGAATTAACGAAGTCGTAAAAATTGTTGGCTTAGAAAATAGAATTAAAGATAAAGTTTCTACCTATTCTCTTGGAATGAAACAAAGATTAGGCATTGCAGAAG
The DNA here is from genome assembly GCA_947631745.1 of uncultured Clostridia bacterium. Taxonomy (GTDB): domain Bacteria; phylum Bacillota; class Clostridia; order TANB77; family CAG-508; genus CALXVA01. The sequence goes on along the minus strand of CANRMM010000002.1, from coordinate 20,016 downwards.
CTATTTTAAATCATCCTGAGTTTTTAATTTTAGATGAACCTACCAACGGTCTTGATGTTGAAGGAATTATTGAAATGAGAGAACTCATTAAAAAGTTATCTGACAATGGAATTGCAATTTTAATTTCTAGTCATAATCTAAGTGAAATTGATAAAGTATGTAATCGAATTGTTGCGATAAAAAATGGTAAGCTTGTTGCTGATGATACAATTGATAATTTTAAATTAATTGCATCTAAAGATTCTACCTTAGAAGATGCTTTTATTAAGAAGGTAGGTGGTACAGACATTGATTAAGTTAATTGAAAATGAACTGATTAAAATTTTTAAGAAAAAAAGTTTTTATTTATTGCTACTCATCATCATTATTATCATTGCTTTATTTAATTATGCTAATCCTGATCAAAATAAAATTTTTTTTAGACCTTTGGATTTTAATATTGATGCTCTCGAGCGAGCCTTCGAAAACATGGATAAAAATGATAAGTTTTATGTTTCCCAAAAATTGTCTATTGAATTTGGTAAACTATATAACAGTTATTCAGAAAATTCTTGGCAAAAATATGCTTTAGGTGAAGAGAATACCAGTCATGATGTTCAGGATTTTCCCACAAATTTTTATCAAGATATAAAATCTAATTTGACTACTATAATTGATTATGAAATAAATCCTAATTCTAATATTCAAAAAAGTGATTATGAAGAAGCCCAAAAAATATATAAACAATATGTACAAGCTTTAAATAATGATGATTGGAAAGAATTTGTTGCATTAAAAATTAAAAATTTACGTCAAAAAACCGAATCCCCTTCTATTACTTCTGATGAAAAGAAAAGTTTGAATATTGAAATAGAAATATATGAATATCGATTAAAATATGATATTCCTTTTAATGATGATATTTTCAATGATTACATAAGTAATTGGAGATCGAAACAATATCTTTTAGAATCTTGTCTAAAATCCAATAAATCTGATAGCATTTATAATAAAACAATAAAAAATTGTAAATTAAATGTTGCTTTAAATAAATATGCCTTGGAAAATAAAATTAATTATGATATTTCAGATAGTGCAATTACTGTACTCTCTCATAATAAAGTTGATGCCAGAATTTCTTTGATAAGATCATTTAAACATTTTGATATTGTAATTGTGGCAATAGCAATTTATATAGCTTGCACTAGCATAGCAGAAGAAAAAAATAAAGGAACAATTAAGAATTTACTTACCAAGCCTCATAAACGCAGTCAAATTTTAATTTCAAAAATCTTAGCTTGTGTAATAACAATTATAATAACTACTTTGTTTATGATTTTAGTACAATATATTGTTGGTGGAATCATCTTTGGATTTGATAGCTATAGTATTGGTTACATTGGTTATAACTATACTTCTAATTCCGTATTTACTTTAAATTTATTTGTTTATTTACTACTTTTGTTATTATGCAAATTGCCAATGTATTTTATAATTGTTACATTTTGCATATTTATGAGTGTTATGAATAATCACTCTGTTATGACAATGATTCTTACTTTAATAATCTTTTTTATTTGCAGTACTGTTATCGCTCAATGGTCTGAAATTTCTGCACTTACTCCTATCGCTAAATACTTTATAACAAATAATTGGGATTTTAGTATCTATTTATTTGGTCGAATACCTGATATTAATGTATTAACACTTCCTTTTTCAGTATGCATTTGTTTAATATATGAGATAGCACTGTTAGGTATTGCTATTCGTCATTTTGCAAAAAAGGATATATATAATATTTAGTTTTAAAAAGCGGATTCAAATATCTGCTTTTTTATGTAAAAACAGAGCAGGATCATAACTCCTCCTCTGCCTATTACATATAGACTTCAACTTTTACAGCTTGATATCTATTACCTACGTTTTTACCTTTTTCTTATTCATTTATTAGGTATATATGGTTCTATTGTATTTTCATTACTCGTTACATTATTTGTTTCCATTTCTTTAGTAACATAACCATTTTCTGTATTTTCTGTCATTATAATTTTTTCTTCTACTTCATCATACTCAATTAAATATTTATCATAAATATTTCCAATGAATCATTACTATTTGTTTAATTTATACTTCCTATTTCTATTAGCACCTTCTATAATTAAAATTCCTTCTTCTGCCATTTTATTCAAAATACTTCTTACCCATGATTTACTCTTTAATTTTAGCAAATCTGTCGCTATGCTTGTTGTTATATATGTATTAGTTACTACATATTCTATAATTTTGTCTTTAGCAGTTATCGCCGGTTTATCGCCGGTTTATCGCCGGTTTATCGCCGGTTATATCTATTTCTTTATTTTTTTCACTTGATATTAATATTTCCGTTTTAAAAATATCATCTTCTTTAAATATTGGTATTCCACCTGAATATATTTTAGTATATTTGGCAACATTTCTTACTCCAGATCCTAACTCGTCTGCTAAACCAATTTCTTTAAAAAACTTTGCTATTTTAGGATTTTTAGGATAAGGAACATAATCAGTAATATTTATACATCCTATCATTTTAGGCTTATTGGCATTCTCAGTTCTAATATAATGTTTGTCTATTATTAATTTTGCTGGAAATGGATTAGAATACTCTCTATGAATAAGTATATTAGCACAAATTTCTCTTGCAATTTTATCTCTAACATTTATTCTTTGATCATTTTCAATATAGAATTTTTCACTTAAATGTTTCCTTATAAATGCAACTAATCTATCATAACTTTCTATTAAATTCGTTCTTATATCATCTCTGTCATCATATCTATCTACATTTTCTACTCTTAAAATTGCATCTGTCTTATGATGTGGTAAGACAGATTGTATAACATCATCTTTTCCTAATAATAGTATCGCTGCAAGCGTAAATCCTTCTTCTCCTGTTTCATAGTTTATTTCATATAAGGATGCACTTTTTAGCATTTCTAAGTCTGTCATTGTTTCCCATATATGATTTCCTGCTCTATTTACGGCCATTTGCCTTGCTCTCTCTATCAGGTCTTTTCTCAAATCATTTATCGTTACATATCGATATATCTTATTTTCAGTATAAGTTTTTTGCTTTCTCAAATACATATTAGCAACTAAAGTCGTATTTTGAGTAATATCATAGTCACCATCTTCGTTTCTATCAAAGATTCTATTTTTAGTTTTATGAACATCTGAACTTTCATGCACATATATATGTAATATTCTCAAATTATCTATTTCATATTCATCAATTTTTAAATATACCGTGGGATTTATTTTTTGTGGATTATTACATAAATTAGCAAAATCTTTTTTCATCATTTCTATATGTTCTTTTGAAACTCCTGTTATTTTTCCATTGTTATTTACTCCTAAAAATATATGTCCTCCATTTCTATTTAGAAATGCACATATAGTTTCAAATAAGTCTTCCGGTAATGCTACACCAGCCTCTTTAAATTCTATTGATATTTTTTCTCCTTCTTTAATTAATTCTAATAAATGATTTGGGATTTTTTCCAACATATTTACCTCCATTTTCATTAGTTTACATTTTACCATAATATCCAGTTTCTTACAATATTGTTTCCTAAATAATTTTTTACTCCTTTGTAAAATTACAATTTTTTTTATTATTTGTTTAATTTACAATTTCTAACAATTATATTCATTTCTAAAAGAACTTTGCTATTCTAAAATTACGCTTGTCCTATTAAATTAGGTTTTTCTCTTTTATGCCCCTAATAATCCACTTTATAATTAATTTGACAAACATAAAAATATGTATAATGTGTATTCACCTAAAAAGATAGTGAATCCAAATTATCAGATAATTTAGATTCACTTCAAAAATGCCTCTTTACTTTTTATTCAATTACATATCATAAAATGTACTTATTTCTATTTATTAGTAATAATTTGTGCTCCAAATGGTGTCAAAGATAACCTTGCAATTTTAAAGAATTGAAGTCCAAATGGAATGCCTATTATTGTTATGCATAAAACACAACCCCAAGTAGCATTTGTTATTGCCATTGGAATTCCAAAGAAAATAACCCATATTATATTTGCTATTAAGGAAGGTACACTTCCTCCATATTCTATATCCTTTCCAAATGGAGCAAAAGACATAGAAGCAAACTTAAAACATTGTTTTCCATAAGGAATTCCTACTATCGTTATACACCATAATACACCAGATATAAGCCAAGAAAGTCCACTAAAAAATCCTCCACATAAAAACCATAATACATTTCCTAAAATATTCATAATTATTCCTCATTTCTCTGTTTTGCTACTATAACAAATCTTTCATCTTGTGCATTATTAGAACATGTAGAAAGACTAATTAATGTTTCTCCATACTTAGCTGTTTTTCCTGTGTCATACATAGAATGTTCTTTTACATTCTTCACATACTCATCATATTGTTTTTCCCCATCTAAATTAATATATTGCTCATAGTTAAATTCTTTTGATGAAAAAACTCCAATTATCTCATATACAAAATCACTATCTTCCGTTGTAAAACGAAATGTATCATGAGAATTATAAAACTCTTCACTTTGGTAATTTTTTAATCCCCCAAACATGCTTCCATCTATAGTATTGCTTTGTCCATAGATAATCATATTATTAGATGCAATATTCCAGTTATATTCCTTTTTTAAATAAATAGAACCTTGTATATTTCCTTCCTTTTTATAATTATGATCTAAGTAAAATTTATCATTTTCTTCTTTGCTTTGCATAACAGGATAATTGATTTTTGTTCCAAAAATTTCAAGCCATCCAACAATATCTGGATTAATCTCTTTTACTTCTTCTAGTTGTAACATTCTTTCAGTTTTTCCTGTCCTTTGTATATCATTTTCACTAACTTCTACACTAGATAATAAATGTTCCAATTCCACTTGTTCACCATATAGACTCCATATATAAGAAGCAACATAAACAGCACAAATAACAAGAATAATTAGTATAATACGTACTATAATTTTACTATTTGACTTATTTATACTCTCATCTTGATGATTATTTATGGAATTTTCAACATTATCACTAGCAATTTCTACACTACTAGCTCTTTTTATAGAACTTTCTTTATTAGCATTCTGTTTAACAATTTTTTTGTCTTTAGCATTATCTTTCACCGTTTCTGCATGTTTTGCATTGCTTTTAGGTGTTTCCACATTTTTAGTAGTACTTTTCTTTTTATCATTTTTTTTGTTCTTTTGGTTCGTTTGATGATGCTTACCCGATTTCATAAATTTCACCTCTGCAACATACACTATATCAGAAAAAGCAACTTTTATCAAGACGATTTAGTAGAATTTTGCTTTCTTGCCACAACTGCAAACCTTCCGTCTTCTGTATGATAAGCACAAGTTGAAAGTGTAATTAGCTGATCTCCATATTTAGCTGTCTTTCCTGTATCATACAATGAACTATCTTTTGCATTTCTAACAAACTCATTGTATTCTTCCTCATTCTCGCAATTATAAAAGAAATAATAGCGAAACACACCTGTTTCATTTTTATAATACAATCTCGAGCGAAATGCTGAAATTATCTCATATTCAGCATCTTCACCCACTGTTGTAAATCGTATTGTTGGATGTTCTTGATAAAAACTTTCGTCTTCATATTTTGGTAAATCTGCAAACATACTTCCGTCTAAACTATTATTATGCCCGAAAATTAAAAAGTTGTTAGATGGAATACTCCAATCATATTCTTCTTCCAAATAAAGAGAACCTTGCTTATTTTCTTCCCTTTTATAATTATGTGTTAAATAAAACTGATCTTCTTCTTCACTAGCTTGCATAACAGGATAATTTATATTTGTATCTTCTATTTCTAACCATCCAATAACATCTTGATTTTCCTTTTTTAATTCACGAACTTTAAGCATCCTTTCCGTTACCTCTGGCTTAGTATCTTTAATATCATCTTCATTAATTTCTTCATTAACTTCTTCTCTAGTTTCTTCATCAATTTCTATAGAATTTAATAATCCAATCATTTCTTGATTCTCTCTAAAAAGTTCTGAAAAATCTAAAATAAGATAAGAAATACAACAAAAAAAGATAAACAGCAATAAAATAATTATAATCCTTTTTCCCTTATTCATATTTCCTCCAAGTGTAAAACAAAAGAAAAACATAGTTTATTAAGTTCCTATGCTTTTCTTTTACTTCTATTTATTTTTCTTTAATTCAACTAATCCAACAAGTGATAAAATTGCTAAAGTAGAAGCAATAACAATTTGTGTATTGTCCATACCATTTTTATCACTTTCATCTTTTTCTTCTGGTTTCTTTACTTCTTCCTTTTTAATATCCTTATATACTGCCATTAATTCAATGCTCTCTGTAATTTCTGTATCTTCCTTAAATACTTCTCCCTTTTCTGTTCCAACTCTAAATTCTACAAATTCTTTGCCTTCTATTCCTTCTTTAACCTCTGTTAAATCTACACTTGATAATTTATCTCCTTTATTAACTGCAAATTGTAATACTCCATCTCCATAATGAATTGTTACAATAACACTTTCTATACTCTCATCAGGTGAGATCTCAATTTGTTTTTCACTTTCATTACTTGCATAAATAATTTGATTATTTTCATCTGCTACTAAAACTTGATTTCCTGTAGAAAATAATTTATATTCTGTTTCTTCTGTATTTTCTAATGTAAATTTATCAAGGTTATCATTTTGAGCTATCCAAATAACATTTTCAGATTCACTTGAAGATAATCTACCATTCATAATAATAACTGGATCACGTTGTGCGCTTTCTCCTTTTGATATTTCTATTCCAACATTATTTTCTTCTCCATTTCTTCCTAAATCAACATCAACAATTTCAAGATTTCCTCCATTAACTAGAACTCCACCATAATTATTATCAATAAGAGTTACTCCATCTAAAATAACATAACCAGTATCATATGCTTGAACACCATATTTCTTACTATCTCTTAAAGTAAGATTTCTTAAAGTAACATTTGCACCTGTTGAAATTGTAAGCAAGCTTTGATTTCCTTGCGTTCCAGAAGTCCATGTATCATCAGCACTAATACTATGACCATTACCATTGATTTCAATAATTTTATCTGTTATTGTAATTGGACTTGTTAACACAATGTCTTTTGTTAAAGTAATAACATCTCCTGTTACTGCACTTTCAAGTGTATTTCTCAAAGTATCTTCATCTGCAACTGTATAATCAGTAGCTTTACAAATACTTGGCAACAATAGAAGTGCAACAATAATAATTAGAAAAAATACGATTTTTTTAACTTCTCGCATTATTCCACCGCCCTTCACAAAATTTAATATTGTTAATTTTTCGTAAGATTAACAATATTATTTTGCCAAGTATCTTTTATTTTATTCTGCAATTATTTTCCTTTTTTTATTCAAAATAATTACTAATTTGTTCCAATTCATTAAAACCAACTTGTCTTAAAACTTCATATACAACAATGGCTACTGAATTTGACAAATTTAGTGAACGCAAATGTTCTCTCATCGGAATACGAATTGTATTTGTAATATATTTTTGTAGTAAATCTTCTGGTAATCCTTTTGTTTCTTTTCCAAATAGTAAAAATACTTCATCCATTTTAGAATAATCTACATCTGAATAACAATGTTGGCCTTTTGTTGTTGCATAATACATATTATGCTCTTCTGGTTTATATTTTTCCAAAAATTTTTCTAATGAATCATGTTCTTCTATTTCGAGTTTATCCCAATAATCAAGACCTGCTCTTTTCAAGTATTTATCACTAATATCAAATCCTAATGGTTTTACTAAATGTAATTTAGCACCAATTGCAGCGCACGTCCTTGCAATATTTCCTGTATTTTGTGGTATTTCAGGTTCCACCATAACAATATTTATTTTCATTTCTGTTATACTCTTCTTTCACTATATTTTTTTAATCAGTATCATCAACTTTAATTTTTATTCCAATCACTCCATATTGTTTTTCTTCCTCTTTTGAATAAATATTATAAATTGTTTTTATATGCTCTTCAACTTCTAATTGGCTATCCATACATTTTTCAAATAACTCTTTAAAATTTTTTGCATGATAAAAATCCAATATTTCCACTGTTATTTTTTCATATAAATCAGGTAATTTTGAAAATTCTATTTTATCACCAATTTTTAATTTTCTTCTTTTTTCATCATATAACCTATATTCTATTGTTTTTGTTCCATCTTTTATTGCTTGAAAAGGTTTTTCTAATAGCTTCATTTGATATACCATATTTATTCTCTCCTATTTTTTATATATAATAAAAGACATCGTAATAAAAATTACTATGTCTTTTTTATGTATTCAGTTTTATGCCTCTGGCTCTACTAATCCATAATTTTTGTTATCTTTTAAACGATAAATAATATCTGTCTTTCCTGTATCTATATCAATGAATGCTAAGAAACGATTTTGAGGTTGCTCTTGTAATTTTAACTTTGCATCTTCTGGTGTCATAGGTTTTATATCATAATATAAAACTTTTACAATTTCATCAGATACCTCTGTTTCCTCATGTTGTGCTGTTTCCTTTACACGAATAGACTCTGTCATATTTTGCTTATCTTTCTTAGTTTTCATCTTTCTTACTTGACCTTCTAATATATCCATATCTTTATCGATAGAAGCATATAAATCTCTATGAGCCGTTACTGCTCTAAAATCTGTAGATTCTACTTTTAAGCTCATTTCTGCAACTTGATTACTTCCCTCTGTTTTAATCGTTACATAAACATCTAAGTCATCTCCAAAATATTTTACCAATCTTTCTGATTTTCTATCAATGTAATCTTTGATTGCTTCTGTAGCCACTAAATCTTTGCTTGTTATTTTTATATTCATAACAATCTCTCCTTCCAATTTTTCGTTCCTTTGTTTTAGTGTATTCCTATTATATATGTTTATTCTATTTTTTTCAAGTATATTATATAAAAAAGCTAGACCTTCACTACACATTTATTCAATATTCATTTATTTTCTCATAAATCTTCGCATTTTTCTGTAAACCTCTTGCCAAAATAGAAACCGTATGATATAATCTTATACGTTAGATTTACGAACATAAAGGGAGGTGCTAAATATGCCAAACATTAAATCAGCTATCAAACGTGTTAATGTTATTGAGAAGAAAACATTAAGAAATAATATGATTAAATCTGAATATAAAACTGCAATTAAAAGATTTGAAGAAGCTCTAGCAAACAATAATGTTGAAGAAGCTACAAAATTATTCTCAACAGCTACAAGAAAAATTGATCAAGCATGTACAAAAGGAGTTATTGTAAAAAATACAGCTGCTAGAAAAAAATCAAACTTAGCTAAAAAATTAAATGCAGTAAATGCATAAGGAATAAAAAATTGTGCACAGTTTTTTATTTAATTTTTAAAGACAGACTATCAAATAGCCTGTCTTTTTTCTTTTAATTAGATTGAATCTTCTTAACTTCTTCTTCTGTTAAATTTGTTATCTCCATAATCACTTCTATTGGAAAATTTTTTTGTAGCATTTTTTTTGCAATTTCCTCTGTATTTATTTTTTTGCCTTCCTTTATTCCTTCTTTTTTTCCTTCTTTTATTCCTTCTTTTACACCTTGCTTTATTCCTAATATTCTACCTTCTTCTAATCCTTGTTCTTTATAATATCTTCTTGCACTTTTTTCATCTCGTATATATTTTTCTTTCAAAAAAGCTACTCTTTTTAATTCTTCGTCTTGACTAATTTCTTCTAATTCTTCCACAGCTTCCTTTATTTCTTCGTTCTCCTCCATTATTTTTGTTACCTCCACACTATTTGGATTATCCAAAAACATTAGCCATTCCACTATTTTATCTTTTTTCCCCATTTTTACCATTTCTCTTGCTTTTGGTATTTCTAGTATAATTAATTCTAGCTTTTCTGTCAATATTCGATTTTCCTCTCCTTCTGCCATTATCTTCCATTTTGTTCCTAATTTCTCTATTCCCTCCATTTCTTTCAATTTAAAATCTACAATCAATATTCCTATTGTTTTATTTAATTCTTGGTATTCATCTCCTTCTTTCAGTTGTTCACCAAATGCTCTGCTCCAATAATATAATATTCGATCTACAATATTCCCAGGATTTGCCAATTGTACTTCTATATTACAAATAACTCCACCTTCTAGTTCTGTACGTAAATCTAAAATGCCTAATTTTTCTTCTGGATATTTTCTCATCAAATGCCTATCTTTATCTACATATATAACCTTTACCTTTTTTTGAATTAAACTTGATATAAAATATCCTATTAACTTTTCTTTACTAGATCGAAAAAGAGAATGAAAAACAACATCTATTTTAGGTATTAACAATTTTCTTTTTTCCATTTTTTCTTCGCCTGTTTCTTGTTTATTTTCTATCAATATTATTTTTCTCCTTTATTAATATTTTAAATGCTTTAAATATGCTATTTAATTAAAATAGCACCTCCTATCTCACATTTTTTATTATTATTTGAAATAATCAAGCGATTCGCTTTTAGATTTAAATTTAATTTGAATTAAATATCTTGAAATCTCATTTTAGAATAAAACTAAAAAAATTATTATAAATTTGTAATAGCATATCTATTACATTTAATCCTAATTATTAAATCACATAATAAATTATTTTTCAATAAAATTTCCAGAAATTTACTTTGTTTTTCTTTTTATATTATGTTAACATATAATTATAGTAAACCATATAAAGTGAGGTACATTATGAAAAATGTTCAAAAAATTTATAATGAAATACATACCTTAGATTCATCTATTCTTAAATTAATGAAATCTGGAATCCATTTCAGTTTTATTTTCTGTTTATTCGCTACTCTTATCTTAACAATCTATGAATCATTACATATTCCTTCATTATTTTTCGTTGGCATTTCCTTATTTCAAACAAGTCTATTTTTCTTAGTTGCTTTTATTTGCTTTCGGATTCATTTTTAATCAGATGAAAAAATATACATAAAAGCAAGCTCTTAAAATGAAATAATTTCATTTTAAGAGCTTTTCTAATTTTATATCTTTATTTTTTTAATTCCTCTAAAAACATTTTATTTAGCATCTGAGGATTTGCTTTTCCTTTTGTTTCTTTCATAGCTTGGCCAACTAAAAATCCTAATGCTCTATCTTTTCCAGCTTTATAATCTGCAATAGATTGAGGATTATTTTCTAATATTTTCATAACAACTTCTTTAATAGCACCTTCATCAGAAATTTGAATCCAACCTTTCTCCTTTATAATCTCTTCAGGATTTTTTGGATTTTCAAATAATTCTTCTACTACTTTTTTAGCAATAGCAGAACTAATAGTTCCTTTATCTATCAATTGTACTACTGTAGCAAGGTCTCTTCCTGTAAATGGAATATTTTCTGGCTCCATTTCTTTTTCATTTAAAATTCTTGAAATATCAGATAACAACCAGTTAGCAACAGACTTTGCATTTTTACAAATGCTTTCCGCTTCTTCAAACATATTTGATAAATACTTTGATGCAGTAAGCAATCTACTATCCTTTTCTGAAAGTTTAAATTCGTCCATATATCTTGCCTTTCTGCTTTCTGGTAACTCTGGTAATCCTTTTCTAATATTCTCAATATACTCTTCAGAAAGTTTAATAGCTACTAAATCTGGATCTGGAAAATAACGATAGTCTTGTGCATTTTCCTTATCTCTCATAGAAAAAGTCTTTCCAGATACATCATCCCATCTTAAAGTTTCTTGGTCAATTTTTCCTCCATCTTCAATCACATCAATTTGTCTATCTGCTTCATACTCAATTGCTCTAGTAATTGCCTTAAATGAATTCATATTCTTCATTTCAGTTCTGGTTCCAAACTTATCTGCATCTTTTTTACGAACAGAAACATTAACATCTGCTCTCAAAGAACCTTCTTGCATCTTACAATCCGAAACTTCTATATATTCTAGAATTGACTTTAATTTCTTTAAATATCTTTCAGCTTCTCCTGATGAACGCAAATCTGGCTCTGATACAATCTCAATTAAAGGCACTCCTGCCCTATTTAGGTCAACTAAACTTCCTCCACCAAATTCATTATGATTTAATTTTCCTGCATCTTCTTCTATATGAATCCTTGTAAGACGAATTTTTTTAGGATTTCCTTCATCATCCTCAATTTCTACATATCCATGCTCACAAAGTGGTTTATCAAATTGCGAAATCTGATATGATTTTGGTAAGTCTGGATAAAAATAATTTTTTCTATCATTCTTACTATCTCTTGCAATTTCACAGTTAGTAGCTAAGCCTGCTTTAACAGCATATTCAACAACTCTTTCATTAAGTACAGGAAGTGTTCCTGGCATTGCCATACAAATTGGGCAAGTATGCGTATTGGGCTCTCCACCAAATTCAGTAGGGCAAGAGCAAAATATTTTCGTTTTTGTAGAAAGCTCTGCATGAACTTCTAGTCCTATTACCATCTCATAATCTTCTTTTGCCATACTACCTTGCACCTCCTTTGAATTTTGGTTGATAATTATCTCTAAATTTCAAATCTTGTTCAAAAGTATATGCTGTTCTAATTAATATTTCCTCACTAAAACGATTACCAATCAATTGCATTCCAATAGGCATTCCTTCTTTATCTACTCCACAAGGAATTGAAATTCCAGGAAGACCTGCTATATTAACAGAAACCGTACATATATCTGCCAAATACATCTCTAATGGATTATTTGATTTTGAACCAATATCAAATGCTACTGTTGGTGATGTTGGTGTTAAAAGTACATCATACTTTTCAAAACATTTTGCAAATTCTTGCATTACTAAAGTTCTTACTTGTTGTGCTTTTTTGTAATATGCATCATAATATCCTGATGAAAGTACATACGTTCCTAAAATAATTCTTCTTTTTACCTCTGCACCAAAGCCTTCACTTCTAGAATTACGGTATAATTCTTTTAAATTAGTATAATTTTCTGTACGATATCCATAACGGATTCCATCAAATCTACCTAAGTTTGAACTGGCCTCAGCACAAGCAATAATATAGTAAGTAGCTAATGCATAATCTGCAATATTTAAAGAACATTCTTCAACAACAGCACCTAATTTCTTATATCTTTCAATTGCTTCTTGTAATTTTTCTTTTACTTCTGGATTAATTCCTTCTCCAAAATATTCTTTTGGAATTCCTATTTTTAATCCTTTAACATCAGCTTTAAGCGATTTTGTATAGTCTTTATCCCCATTATCCACAGATGTAGAATCTTTTTCATCATGACCAGCAATAATATTTAAAAGCATTGCACAATCTGTTACATCTTTTGTCATAGGTCCAACTTGATCAAGTGATGAAGCAAATGCCACAACACCATACCTAGAAACAAGACCATAAGTTGGTTTCATTCCAACAATTCCACAAAAACTAGCTGGTTGTCTAATAGAACCTCCTGTATCTGTTCCTAAAGCCCAAGGTACCATACCAGCAGCAACTGCTGCAGCAGAACCTCCTGATGAACCTCCAGGTACTTTATCTAAATTCCATGGATTTCTTGTCTTCTTAAAATATGAATATTCTGTAGAGCCTCCCATCGCAAATTCATCCATATTTAATTTTCCCAAATCAATAAGATGCTCTTCATTAATTTTTTCCATAACAGTTGCATCATAAGGTGCTATAAAATTTTCTAGCATTCTAGAACTACAAGTTGTCCTAACACCTTTTGTACAAATAATATCTTTTATTCCTATTGGAATACCTGCTAAATTATTTGTAATCTCTCCTTTTTTTCTTTTATCATCTATTTCCTTTGCTTGATTTAGAGCTACCTCTGATAAATCTGTTACAAAAGCTTGTACATCTTTTTCTTTTTCAGCAATTCTGTCTGTATATGCTTTTGTAATTTCATAACTCGTAAGCTCTTTATTTTTTAGTTTTTCTTGTAACTCATGAACGGTAAGAGTAGTAATTTCCATTTGCATTTTCCCCCTCATATTTTTTTAGTTTCTCATAAATATCATTCCAATTATAAACACGCTCAATGCTGTCATCTTCTATATTTTGATTAGATTTACAATCCATCATATATGTCTTAATTCCATCACTTTGAACAGATTTACAATTCACATAACTATCATCAATAAAAACATTAATTTTATTTTCCTTACATACTTCTAATTTAGGGCGATTCAAATATAATTTATTATAAGGAATTTGATATTGCTCTAGCCACCTCTTTGTTGCTTCCTTAATTCCATTGTCTTTTTCATCTTCCCATCTAGCTGTAATTAAAATAATTTCATGATGACAATATAATTCTTGTAAAATCTTCTGAGCATCTTCTTTTGGTTTTACTGCATCAATAAATTTTCGGTAATATTGTTTGAAAAAAGCTTCCTCTTCTTCAGTATTCCACTCAAAAACCTCTTGTATATAATAATGTGTCTCTATATTTCCAAGCCTCTTTTCAATATCATTATACTCACGATGGCAATATTGCTTGGTAAAATTTTTCGCATACTCCATTACAATTTGATAAGTATCCGAAATAGTATCATCGATGTCAATTCCTAACCTCATATTTCCTCCTATCATTGGATTACCTTAGGAATTTTAAACATATTCCTCTCTTTATCCGGTGCATTTTGTAGTAATGCTTCATTATCTTCAAACACAACTACTTCATCTTTACGAAAAACATTCTTTGCCTCATTAGCACCTATTGTAATATCTAATCCATCAACATTCGCATTATTTACAATATTAGCAAAATTTAAAATATCTTGAAGATGTAATAAATATTTATCTATTTCTTCATCTTTCAAATTTAAGTCTGCTAACTTTGCAATATATAATAATTCTTCTTTACTTACTTCTGCCATATTTTCCTCCAATCTGATTTTCTTCATCTAGTAAAATTATTTAATCATTATATACATTTTTCCATAAAAAAACAAGTCCCGAATTCCCATATATCAAATTCAAAGACTCATTTAAATAATATTTTTTTACTTCACATATACAAACATTTAAACTTTATCATTAATAATTTTATTAATGTCCTCTTTTACTTCTTCAAAATCCCTGTTATTTTCAATATTAATACAATGAATTTGAGGGTACTTTTTCTTAATTTCTTCTGCCATTTTCAAATATTCACGTTGTTGTTTAATACTATTCTCTGACTTGAATTTTAAATAATCTAGCTCTACTTTTCCTTTTCTATCCAGTCTTTTTTCGAATTCTGATTCATCTTCTAAATAAAGTGTTACATAATATATTTTAAAATCCAATTTGCTAAACTTCTCCAATAATTCATCATATACATCAGAAAAAGAATATTCCTTATACCCTAGTCGGCAATAATTTTCCTCTGTAAAAAAAGTTCTATCAAATAATAAATTTATACTACAATTCTCAAGCTTAGAAAGATAATCCATTAAATCTCTATACATAATAGTGGTCTTCTTCTTTCCTGCTTCAGATGGATCTGAAGTTCCACATAATCTATACAAATTTGTATAATTCATTGTATTTCTAATATAATCTGTTACTGTCGTTTTTCCTGCTCCCTGTGCACCTTCTACAACTATTAACTTTGAATTTGCCATATTTATTTCCCCCATTAATAAAATCTAAAAAAAGTTTATCATATTTAAAATTGATAATCAATCTATTTTTTTTAACATAAATATTGACTTTTAGGTTACAATACTATAAAATATGTTCTAAATTATTTATAAAATTATTGCGTTGAAGATGGAAAGAGATTAGAGGTTACTAACAGAGAAAAAAGGTCACCGGCTGAAAGCCTTTTTTAGATAAACATAGTCTCGCAACACATCAGAGCATTTCTAAATAAAGAGGAAAAGTATTTTACTTTTCAAGCCGGGTGGCACCGCGAAAGGAAATTTCGTCCCTGCAATTTAAATTGCAGGGACTTTTTTTATTGCTACATTTTTATATTTAAGGAGGTCAAAAAAATGGAAGGTATTACAGTAAAAGATTTATTTAACAAAACAGAAGAATATATTAATAAGGAGGTTACAATTAGTGGTTGGGTAAAAACACTTAGAGATTCAAAAAATTTTGGTTTTATTGAAATTAATGATGGCTCTTGTTTCAAAAATGTTCAAATTGTTTTTGATAATACTTTAAATAATTTTGAAGAAATACGTAAATTAACAATTATTTCATCAATTGAAGTAACTGGTAATGTGGTAAAAACAGAAAATGCAAAACAGCCATTTGAAATAAAAGCAACTAATATAAATATTATTAATTTGGCAGATAGTAGTTACCCTCTTCAAAAGAAAAGGCATACATTCGAATATTTACGTACAGTATCACACCTAAGACCTAGAACTAATACATTTAATGCAGTATTTAGAGTACGTAGTGTTCTATCTTATGCTATACACAAATATTTACAAGAAAATGGATTTGTATATGTTCATACTCCACTAATCACAAGTAGTGATTGTGAAGGTGCAGGAGAAATGTTTAATGTATCTACTTTAGATTTTGATAATGTTCCAAAAACTGAAGATGGAAAAGTAGATTATTCAAAAGACTTTTTTGGAAGACCCGCTCACCTAACAGTTAGTGGACAATTAGATGTAGAAACATTTGCTTTTGCATTTCGTAATGTATATACCTTTGGCCCAACATTCCGTGCAGAAAATTCAAACACTGTAAAACATGCTTCTGAATTTTGGATGATTGAACCAGAAATGTGCTTTGCAGATTTAACTACCTACATGAATGTTGCAGAAGATATGCTAAAATATGTTATCTCTTATGTACTAGAAAATTGTCCTGATGAAATGAATTTCTTCAATAGTTTTATTGATAATACTTTACTAGAAAGATTAAATCATATAATTAATTCTGATTTTGCTAGAGTTTCATACACAGAAGCTGTAGAAATTCTAAAAAAACATAATGATGAATTTCAATTTCCTGTTGAATGGGGAACTGATTTACAAACAGAACATGAAAGATATTTATCAGAGCAAATCTATAAAAGACCTGTATTTGTAACAGACTATCCAACAGAAATAAAAGCTTTCTATATGAAACAAAATCCAGATGGAAAAACAGTAGCAGCTGCAGACTTATTAGCACCAGGTATTGGAGAAATTATTGGTGGTAGCCAAAGAGAAGATAATTTAGAAATTTTGCAAGAAAAAATCAAAAAATTTGGACTAAATGAAGAAGATTATTGGTGGTACTTAGATTTAAGAAGATATGGCAGTGTACCTCATGCTGGCTTTGGACTTGGTTTTGAGCGATTAATTATGTATGTCACAGGAATGGCAAATATCCGTGATGTTCTTCCATTCGCAAGAACTCCAAAGAACTGTGAATTTTAAGAAATTTATAATTAGATAAATTCTATCAATCATCCTATATATACATATAGGATGATTTTGTAAAAAGGAGAGATGAAAATGAGTAGTTATAGAACACATACTTGCAATGAATTGCGATTAAAAGACGTTGGAAAAGAAGTAAAAGTTTGTGGCTTCATAGAAACAATTCGTGACTTTGGAGGACTAGTATTTCTTGATTTAAGAGATATGTATGGTATCACTCAAGTTGTTACTTCTGGAAAAGAAAATGTTGTAGACTTTGCCTCTAGAATTCCTATCGAATCTAGTGTTTGCGTAGAAGGCATTGTACGTAAACGTGATCCTGAAACATATAATGCTAACATTGAAACTGGTGAAGTAGAAGTAGTAATCAAAAATATATCTGTATTAGGAAAAAGGACAAAAATGCTTCCCTTTGAAGTAAATTCAAATCAAGAAGTACGTGAAGATTTAAGATTACAATATCGATTTTTAGATTTACGCTCTCAAAAATTACAACAGAATTTAATATTGAGAGCAAAAGTGTTACAATATTTAAGAACTCAAATGATAGAGCAAGGCTTTTTAGAAGTTCAAACACCAATTTTAACAAGCTCTTCTCCAGAAGGTGCTCGAGATTATCTTGTTCCAAGTAGAATTCATCCTGGAAAATTTTATGCTTTACCACAAGCTCCTCAACAATTTAAGCAATTACTAATGGTATCTGGTATCGATAAATATTTTCAAATTGCTCCATGTTTCCGTGATGAAGATGCAAGAGCTGACCGTGCTCCCGGTGAATTTTATCAACTAGATATGGAAATGTCGTATGCTTCACAAGAGGATATTTTTGCAGTAATGGAACCTGTTATATATAATACATTTACTAAATTTTCAGACAAAAAAGTAGCAAAATATCCATTTCCACGCATTTCTTATAATGAAGCAATGTTAAAATACGGAAGTGATAAACCAGATTTAAGAAATCCTCTTATCATTATTGATTTATCTGAATTCTTTAATAAATGTACTTTTAAACCATTTATGAATACAACCGTCAAAGCTATTAAAGTAACTGGACATATGTCTAAGGGCTTTCATGAAAAAATGCTAGAATTTGCTATGTCTATTGGTATGGTGGGGCTAGGATATTTAGAAGTACAAGAAGATATGAGTTATAAAGGTCCTATTGATAAATTTATTCCAGATGAACTAAAAAAGGAATTACAAGGTATAGCACAATTAGGAAAAAATGATACTATTTTCTTTATAGCTAATAGTAAACAAAAGGCTACTGAACTTGCAGGACAAATCCGTACAGAACTTGGTAAAAGATTAAATTTAATAGATGAAAATACATTTCAATTTTGTTGGATTACTGATTTTCCAATGTATGAATTAGATGAGCATGGAAATATTGCATTTTGTCACAATCCCTTTTCAATGCCACAAGGTGGCTTAGAAGCACTAATAAATCAAAAGCCTTTAGATATTTTAGCATATCAATATGACATTGTATGTAATGGAATTGAGCTATCATCTGGTGCAGTAAGAAATCACAATCCTGAAATTATGATAAAAGCTTTTGAAATTGCAGGATACACAAAAGAAGACATTGAAAAAAGATTCTCTGCTTTATTTAACGCCTTTCAATATGGTGCCCCTCCACATGCAGGTATTGCCCCAGGTATTGATAGAATATTAATGTTATTAGCAGAAGCAGACACTATTCGTGAAGTAATTGCTTTTCCAATGAATAGTAAGGCCGAAGATTTAATGATGGGAGCTCCAAGTAATGTAACAAAAGAGCAATTAAAAGATGTTCATATAAAACTAGTATAAACGCTTCACAAATATACACAATCCAAAGTAGCTTAACCTTGTTGTATATCAAAATAGGCAGATCCTTTGTTGAAAGGACCTGCCTGTTCTTAGCACTATCACTGTTTTGTGCTTACCGTAAATAAGCTTATTAGAGCTTCTCTACTTCACGGAGATATTTCGCTATTGATTTGAAGAAATGTTCATGGGTATCATAGTCTGCATTTGGCATGCTAAAGATCTTCTCAAAAAGTGTCGTATCCGATGTTATAATCTTTTGAATGTTTACGTCTACCGTTTTTTTCATCTGAACAGGGGTCGAGCTAAACTTGGCAATTAAGTAGTTATAAATCTGATCTTCACTTACTTCCGGATTGTCTAGTACATACACAATCCCCTCTCTCACATACATGACTCCACGTAACTTAACAGAAACGCCTAATTCTACTAACAAAGTAGTAACCTTACTAAAGATTTCTCTTTCCCGCAAAATCTTCCTATACTCTCTGTCTTTAGTCCATTCCTTTACCTCATTCAGAAACCGCTCTAATTCTTCCGCCGTCCAGTTCATCTTTTTCAAAAAAGACTCAACTAAAACGTACTTGTTTTCGCTGTCCATATTTTATTCCTCCTGACTTAACATATTGGAATATCTCTTAATTGTTATATTTGATTTACATCATTTTTTTATTATACTATATGAATATATCTATGTCAAATATAAATATCCCCTCCCAGAAAAAAAGAGTAAATTTCATTATTTATATATATATCATTCATAATTGGTAATATATGGTAATTGGCTGATTTTT
>CANRMM010000001.1 GCA_947631745.1 uncultured Clostridia bacterium | reverse complement strand
TATATAATATAAAGAATAAAAATAAAAGGCACTAACTGAAATTAGTGCCAGTGTGAACGAAGTTCACTTTTCTTGTTGTATAGCAAGGTTTGTATCAAATTGCTAGACAAAAAAGTTTAACGAAAATGTATATGGATTATATTGGTATTTGAAAAAATATATTGATTTTTGATTAAAAGTAATATATTATATAGGTATAAGAAAAAAGTTAGGAGAAAAACGTATGATAGTAGATAATGAAGGAAGGATATTTGAAGACAGAAGAGGTAAGAAGAAGGCAGAACCACCTAAGCGAAAGAGTTTAAGAGAGAGAATAAAGCCAGAGCCAAGAAATCGAAGAAAAGAGGACAAAAAGTAAAATTAACCTCAAAAAAGGTATCACTATGTAAAAAGTGATACCTTTTTTCGCTACTATAGATTAGCAGCAACCACCTCTATTTCCACCACCACAGCAGCAGATTAAGATTAATATGATAATAATCCAGATACAGTCATCGCCGAAACCAAAACCGCATCCACAACCTCTATTTTCTGGCATTCTTCTCCCTCCTTTCTAATGAATATATTAATGTGAATTAGTTATTGCATCCATTTCTACTACAACCGCCACAGCAGAAAAGTAGTAAAAATAGAATGATGAACCATAAAAGTTCACTGTCATTGCAACAATTTCCCATTTTAATTACCTCCTATATTGTTTTGTTTGCTCTTTCGTATGGTATATATTATTCATTTGGAAAGAAAATGGTTACAAGAAACCTAAAAAGAAAAGATGAATTATATTAAAAGAATTGAAAATTATATTTATAACTTGTAATTTTTTGATGAAAAAACTATACAAATAAGAAAGTTTAATGATATAATTTGGAAGAATAAACAAAAGAATAGTT
This sequence comes from uncultured Clostridia bacterium, assembly GCA_947631745.1. Classification (GTDB taxonomy): domain Bacteria; phylum Bacillota; class Clostridia; order TANB77; family CAG-508; genus CALXVA01. The sequence continues at coordinate 68,360 of CANRMM010000001.1, read as the reverse complement.
TAAATGGAGGAACATAAATGGGAAATATTGTTTTATTAGATGATTTAACTATTAATAAAATTGCGGCAGGTGAAGTAATTGAGCGCCCAGCTTCAGTAGTAAAGGAATTGGTGGAAAATTCTATTGATGCGGGTGCTAAAAATATATCAATAGAAATAAAGAATGGAGGAATTTCTTATATTCGTATTACAGATAATGGAAAAGGATTTCTTCCAGATGACATGGAAATAGCATTTGAAAGGCATGCAACTAGTAAGATAAGAAAAGCAGATGATTTACAAGTTGTAACATCTATGGGCTTTAGGGGTGAGGCTTTGGCTAGTATTGCAGCGATTAGCCATGTAGAGCTCATTTCAAGAACAATAGATAATGAAATAGGATCGAAAATAGAAGTACAAGGTGGAAATGTAGTTAATAAGGAAGATGCTGGTTGTCCACAAGGAACAACGATTACAGTAACAGATTTATTTTATAATACACCTGTGAGATATAAGTTTTTGAAAAAGGATTTCACAGAAGCTGGTTACATAGAAGATGCTGTTACTAGAATTGCTTTGGCTAATCCAGATATAGCTATTAAGTTAATTAGCTCTGGAAAGACAGTTATTCAAACATCAGGAACAGGTGATATGAAGTCAGTTATTTATAGTATTTATGGAAAGGATGTTGCTGAAAATATTGTAGATGTTAATTACACTTATGAAGATATGAGAATCAAAGGAGTTATTGGAAAGCCTGTGATTGCTCGTTCTAATAGGAGTAATCAACAATTTTTCGTTAATAAAAGATATGTACGTGATAAGATTTTAACAAGTGCAGCAGAACAAGGATATAAAGGACTTCTTACAATTGGTAAATATGGTTTTCTTGTATTAAATATAGAAATGAATCCTCAAAAAGTAGATGTTAATGTTCATCCAGCAAAGTTGGAAGTTAGATTTGAAGATGAGAACTCAGTATTTAAAGCAATTTATCATGCTATAAAGGATAGTTTATTAAAAGCTGATTTGGTGCCAGACAGAACTAAAATAGAAATTAATCAGGAAGAAGAAAGAAAAAATGTTGAACAAGTTTCTTCTAGTATATATACAAAACCACAATTTTTGGAGAAAACAAGTAATGACAATATATCAGAAAGTATAACTAAAAAGAATGATGAAAACCTTGACTCAAAGTTCAATGGTTTATTTAATCAATTTAGTAAATTCAAAGAACAAATAGATAGTAATGAAAAAGAGGAAATAAAGGAAACTGTTGCGGAAGAAAATAAACAGGAAAAAGAAGAAAGTTATTTAGAAAAGGAAAACTTAATTGCGGAGATTTATCAGAATCGTGTAGACAATGATTTACAGGATAAAAATAATTTGAGTAATAATGAAGAAAAGAAAGAATTAAATCTCAATACTGTAAATGAGAAAATGGAACAATTAGCAAATTTGCAGATAGATACAGATTATAAAGATTTTAATGAAATGTATGCTCGTACTTTTGGAACACCTAAAAAAGAATCAAAAATAGAAGAAAAAGAACAATCTTATAAATTAAATCAAGAAGACTTAAAACCAGCAGAAAACATATCTATTTTTGAAGGAAAAGAAGAAGATACAATGCCATATTACAAATTTATAGGAATTGCATTTTCAACATATATTATTATAGAGAAGGATAATGAGTTATATATTATTGATCAACATGCTGCTCATGAACGTATTATGTATGAAAAAGTCAAGAAAAATTACTATAGTGATGATGAAAAGGATTCTCAACTGATGCTTTTACCAGATGTTATAACATTAACACATAGAGATATGGAAATTGCAAAAGATAATATGGAGATTTTTCGTAAAGCGGGATTTGTTTTAGAAGAATTTGGCGAAAATACTATAAAACTTACAGGAGTGCCAAATGTTTGTATTGACTTAGACACGAAAGAGTTATTTTTGGAAACCTTAGATGAAATTAATACAGTAGCAAGAACAGCAAAGCAAGAAATCGAAGATAAATTTATTGCGACCGTGGCTTGTAAGGCAGCTGTAAAAGCTAATATGGCACTTACAAAAGAGGAAGTGGATAGTTTAATGAAACAATTATTAGTACTTCCAAATCCATTTACTTGTCCTCATGGAAGACCAACTGCTATAAAAATGACGAAAACGGATATAGAAAAGAAATTTTCAAGAAGGTAGGAGAATTAGATATGTTATTAATTACTTTTTTTATGTTGTTCTTAAATGTTGTAGCTATTTTACTAATTTATTATTGCTTAGAAAATACTGATAAAAAAGAAAAGTTGATATTTATTGGTGTTTCGATTGCTATTATGTACATATTAACGTCTTTTGTTTACTGGATTAGTACAAATCGGAGTTGAAATAAAGGAAGTGTCAGAACTAGGAAAGAACTCTATTGTATTTTCTTTTGTACCGGTTAATAGTATTGTTGTATTACCATTGATGGCAAAGTCTTATCGTAAGTATAAAAATGGAAATTTAAAATTAGAAAAACTTAGAAATAGGGCAATTGTTTTAACTGTTATTTTACTAATTTTATTAATTATTGAATGTTCTTATTTTAAGGATATTCAAAATAGTGTTATAGATATGATAAGAAATAGTAAGAAAAATGAAAATGGTGAGCAAGTTGTAGTATTAGAAAAGGATCAAATTGATCCTGGACTAGACTTAAATGAGATTGCAATTGATGGAATTACTTATAATGGCTTAGAAAATGAAATTATGAATAATGTCGTAGAAACAAATGAATACAATGATTATGGCGAAGTAATATATTAGGAGATATATATAATGGATGAAAAGAAAAAAGTGATTGTAATTTGTGGACCGACAGCTTCTGGAAAAACAAGTTTGTCCATAGAATTGGCGAAGCAAGCTGAAGGAGAAATTGTTTCGGCAGATTCAATGCAAATTTATAAAGATATGACAATTGGAACAGCAAAGCCAACACTTGAAGAAATGCAAGGAGTAAAGCACTACTTAATTGATTGTATTTCTCCTTCAGAACGATATAGCGTGGCAAACTATAAAAAAGATGCAATAGATGCAATTGATACTATTTTTCAAGAAAATAAGGTACCAATTGTGGTAGGCGGAACAGGTTTATATATTAATTCATTAATTTATGGGATTGATTATAATGATATAGAGGTTAATTTGCAATATAGAGAAGAATTGGAAAAAATTGCTTTAGAAAAAGGGCTTGATTATTTATATGAGGAAGCGGAAAAAATTGATAGTGAGGCAACTCATAAAATTAGTAGAAATGATAAAAAAAGAATTTTTCGTATTTTAGAGATTTATAAGGCAACTGGAAAAACAAAAACTGAACAAGAAATAGAATCTAGAAAAATAGGTCCAAAGTATGAATATATATTATTTGGAATTCAAATGAACCGTGAGATTTTGTATGATAGAATTAACAAAAGAGTTGATATTATGATGCAAAATGGATTGGTAAAGGAAGTTCAATTACTTTGCGAAAAATATAGTCAATATCCAACTGCTATGCAGGGATTAGGATACAAAGAAGTAGTAGATTTCTTTAATGGAAATTGTACAGAAGAGGAAATGGTAGATAAAATTAAACAAGAATCAAGAAGATATGCTAAAAGGCAAATGACATGGTTTAGGAGATATGAAAATATTATATGGCTAGATGGATTAGATAATATACAAAATAATATTAACATTATTTTGGAGGAATATAATAAAAGGTGAAAAAAGAAACAAAAGTGAATGTGAAGAAAAATAAAAAATCTAATAGTAAAATCAAACAGATTCTTTTAAAGCATAGAAAATTTTTTGTTATGCTTATTTTGGCATGCATCTTAATTTATATTTTACAATTAATGATTCAATTATTTCAAAATCCAACAGATACTTTTTTGGTAGAACAGGGAAAAATATATCAAGAAGAAAGTGCAGTGGGATATATTATTAGAGATGAGACTGTTATCAAAGGTGAAAATTATAAGAACGGAATGTCTCAGATAAAGACGGAAGGAGAGAGAGTAGCTAAGGGAGAACCTATTTTTCGATATTATTCTAATGGAGAAGAAAATCTTATTAAAAAAATACAAGAATTGGATGAAAAAATAGATGTAGCTATGGAAGGAGAAAAGGAGTTAAAAGAGTTATACCCTGGTGATATTAAAGCACTGGAAGATCAGATAACAGATAGATTAGATATGATTTATCAAGAAAGTGATTTAATAAAAATACAAGAATATAAAAAGGACATTAATAATTATATTACAAAAAAAGCTAAAATAGCAGGAGAATATAGCCCAGTAGGTTCATATTTAAAAAAATTGGTTGATGAAAGAAAAGAGTACGAAAATAAATTAAATGAAGGAGCGGAATATTTAGAATCACCTATTAGTGGAATGGTTTCTTACCGTGTGGATGGATATGAAGAGATTTTGAAACCAGGAGACTTTAAATATATAACAAAAGACTTTTTAGAAGGATTGAATTTAAAAACCGGACAAATTATTGCTGCTAATGAAGAAAGTGGAAAAGTAATTGACAATTATGAATGTTATATAGCAACTGCTATTAGAACAAAATATGCGAAGGATGCAAAAATAGGGACAAGAGTAAAATTGCGTTTACCAAGTGGAAATGAAATACCGGCTGAAATTGCTTATATTGCAGATGAAGGAAACAACCAGTATGTTATAGTATTTGAGATAGAAAGATGTGTGGAAGAGCTTATTAGTTATCGAAAAATTTCTTTTCAAATTATTTGGTGGAGTGATACAGGGAAAAAAATACCAAATTCAGCTATTGTAACGGAACAAAAGGGTGATAAACAAGTTTCGTATGTTATTAGATTGAGAGCAGGATATCAAGATAAAATCTTGATACAAGTATTAAGGTCAAATGAAAGATATTCTATTGTAAAAAATTACACGACGGAAGACTTAGAAGAGTTGGGATATACTTCAAATGATGATGTATATAAGCGAAGACTTACTTTGTATGATGAAATTTTAAAAAGTCCATAGAATATTACAAAAATATTACAGAAATATTACATTTATGTTAAAAAATTGTAACAAAACAAAAAAGGGCTTGACAAGAAAAGTAAAAAGTTAGATACTATATGCAAGAAAACTAAGGACAAATAAGTTTATAGGAGGTTATTAGAATGGCTGGAGCTATTATGGAAAAGGTATGGGGACTATTAGGAGTAGAACCTGAAAGAGATTTGGAAGAAGAAAATGAAGAAGTAGATTATTCAAATGATGATGATATACAAGAAACAGAAGAAGAGGAAGAAAGAAGACCTTGGGGAAGAAAGAACAATAAAGTGGTAAATATGCCACAAACTCAACAGGTTAAAATGGTTATATGTCAACCAACTACATTTGAGCAATCAGAGAGTATTTGTACTCTATTAAAAGAAAAAAAATCAATTATTGTTAACCTAGAATATGTTAATAAGGATATTGCTAGGAGAATAGTTGATGTTGTAAGTGGAGCGGTACATGCTTTAGACGGAAATTTACAAAAAGTGTCTAATTCTATATTTTTAGTTGCACCATACAATTATGATATTACTAATGATATGGCAAGAGAAGAAATAAAAAATAAATTATCAGTTTCTTGGATAAAAAATGGAAATAATAATTAAATGATGTAAAAAAGTTCATGTATAAATTTGGGAGGAGAAGTTATGTATACACCATTGGATATAGAAAATAAGAAATTTGCAAAACAAATGATGAATGGTTATAGCGTTGATGAAGTTGACGAATTCTTAGATGAATTAACGGTAGATTATGAAAAATTGTACAAAGAATCAAATGATGACAAAAGTAAAATACAGGAACTTGAAGAAAGTTTAGAAAAATATAAAAAATTAGAAGGAACTCTTCAAAATACATTAGTAATGGCACAAGGAACAGCAGAAGAGATAAAAAAAGTAGCACAACAGCAATCGGAACAAATGATACAAGAAGCGCAGGCACAGGCTAGAAGGGCTGCGTCTGAATTAGACCAACAGATAATATTGAAAACAAAAGAGTTAGAAGATTTGAAAAAGCAAATTGATGTGTATAAAGCAAAAATGGAATCATTGTTAATATCACAATTGGAATTACTAAAAGAAGCAAATAAAGATTAGAAATATAAGGCGACTTTTGAAAAAAGTCGCTTGTATTTTTTGGAGAAAGAATATTTACATTTTATATTATTTGGTATATAATTTATGACAACTAAATGTTTGTTACAAAAAAGTAACAGTGTTACAATTGTATTAAGACTATATTACAATTGTGTAAATACTATTGACATATTGATAATTCATTATAAAATATAAGTAAATTTTTAAGTAGAGGTAGCTGTGAGAGTTATAAGTGGAATGGCAAGAGGAACAAAATTAAGTTCTATCGATGATATTTCAACGAGACCTACATTAGATCGTGTAAAAGAATCATTATTTAATATCATTCAAAGTAAAATAGAGAATAGTGATGTTTTAGATTTATTTGCAGGAAGTGGTGCAATAGGAATTGAATGTATTAGCAGAGGATGTCATCAAGCATATTTTTGTGAAAAGTCGCATCAAGCATTTAATATGATATATCATAATCTTACAAAAACTAGATTTTTAGATAGGGCACTTCTTTTTGAAAAAGATTATAAGGATTGTTTAAAGGAACTAAGTGATAAAAAAATATCATTTGACATCATATATATTGATCCTCCTTATCGAGAAAATATAGCAGTGGAGGCTACAAAACAAATTTTATCAATGAACTTACTAAAAAAATATGGAATTATTATTATTGAAACAGATAATGAAGTAAGGGAATTGAAAGAATTAGAAACGTTAGATATAGACGTTTATGATTTAAGAAAATATGGAAGAGCTAGTCTCATTTTCTTAAATCGAAAGGAGTAAAGTTATGGAAATATTTACTTTATTGGAAACATTAGAAGATATATTAGAAAAAAGTAAAAGTGTTCCTTTTTCTAACAAGTGTGTGGTTGATAAAGAAGAAGTTTTAGAATTAATTAAAGAGGTTAGACTTAAATTACCAGATGAATTAAAACAAGCAAAATGGATTAAAGAAGAAAGACAACGTATTTTGGTAGAAGCAAATAATGAAGCTAATGATATTATAAAAGAGGCCGAAAACAGAATTATATCTATGATTGATGAACATGAAATTACACGTAAAGCTTATGAAAAAAAAGTGGAAATTATAGAAACTGCAAATGAAATGTCAAGAGAAATTAAAAGTGGAACTGAAGAGTACGCTGATGGTGTTTTGGCTGGTATTGAAGTTGCATTAGAAGATGCATTAAAAATTATAAAAAATAACAGAAAAGAATTGAAATAGGATGTAATAGAAATCATTATAGAAGTCAGAGGAAAATCAATAAAATAATTGATTTCTGACTTCTATTTTTAAGTTTTGTTTTTCAAAAATCTTAGAAGATTTTGTTGTTTTTTTGATGTCTTATGATATAATAAAAGAGATTTTTTATCACTAAAAATTGAATAAAAATATAAAGTGAAACGTAAGCAAAAGGAGGAATTTACTTGGCAAAGAGAGCGAAGTCTAAAAAAAGAGGAATTGATGTCAATGTTGCAGTAGTAGGAATGCTTTTGATTAGTATTTTACTTGCAATTCTTATTTATACTCAATCAGGATACATAGGAGAGCATTTAAGCCCAATGCTAGGAGGCATTATGGGAATTACTAAATATATTTTACCAATAGGAACATTTCTTATTGGTTTATATATGGCATATGAAGATAGGGATTATCTATTTTCAAAATTAGTGCAATATGGAATTTTTATTGTGTGTATTTGTACAGTACTTAGCGTATTTCAAATTTCTAATGAAAATATAGATGTGTCAGAAGATTTTTCAAAAATGGTAGAGCAAGGATATTATTTAGGTGAAAAAAATGTCGGCGGAGGTGCTATTGGTACAATTGTGGCATATCCGTTAATAAAACTTTTAGGAGAATTTGGAACATCTATTTTATGTGTTGGAGTTGCTATTTTATTTCTTATATTTATTTTTGGAATACAACCGGCAGAAATTATTGCACGATTTATGGAAAATGCTCGTGAAAATAGAGAAGATAGAAGAGCAGAAAGGGAAGAAGAACGTAAAGAAAGAAGAACAAATCGAAAAGTTATAGGCAGTATAGAACTTGATGATGATGAAGATGAAAAGCCAATTGCAAAAGAAACGAAAAAAGAGAAAAGATTAAGAGAAAAAGAAGAGCAAAGAAGGCAGGCTGAACAACTTGCTGATCAGTTGACTATTAATTTAAATGATGAAAAAGCTGTAGATGGGAAAAATGATAAAAAAGCTAATTATGCAATTGATGATTTAATTCCGTTTAATATAAAAAGAGGAAGTAATGAGATAAAATCAGGAAAAGAGCCAAAAGAAGAAAGAGAAGAGAAAAACGAAAAAGAAGAAATGAATCCAGATTATTTGGAATCTAATTTATTTAAGACAGAAGAAGAGACAAAAGAAGAAAAAGTAAAACAAGTCTTACAATTAGAGCATACTTTGACGGTTGAAGACGAAAATTATGATTTTCCTCCTATTCAGCTTATGAGCGAGGGAGAGAAAAAAGCTAAAAATAGTAAAAAAGCAGTAGCAGATACAGCAACGAGACTTCAAAAAACATTATATAGTTTTGGAGTTTCTGCAAAAGTGGAAAATGTTTCAGTAGGTCCAGCAATTACTCGTTATGAATTAAAACCGGCTGAAGGTGTAAGAGTTAGTAAAATTGCAAATTTGGCAGATGATATTGCATTAAGTTTAGCAGCTGAGACGATTCGTATAGAAGCACCAATTCCAGGAAAACAAGCTGTTGGAATTGAAGTTCCAAATAAAGAAAATGAGATAGTACCTTTAAGAGACATTATTGACTGCGAGGCTTTTTCAGAACACAAATCAAAACTTGCTTTTGCATTGGGAAAGGATGTTGGTGGTAAGGAAGTTGTTACAGATATTGCAAAAATGCCACACGTTTTAATTGCTGGTGCAACTGGTTCTGGAAAGAGTGTATGTATTAATACATTAATTACAAGTATTATGTATAAAGCAAAACCAAGTGAAGTAAAACTTCTTATGGTCGATCCAAAAGTTGTTGAACTTTCTGTGTATAACGGTATTCCACATTTATTAATTCCTGTTGTTACGGATCCTAAAAAGGCAGCTGGAGCTTTAGCTTGGGCAGTACAGGAAATGGTAAATCGTTATAGTTTATTTGCTAATAAAAATGTAAGAGATATTAAAGGATATAATGCAGCAATTGATAGTGAAGGTGGAGCTGGAAAGTTACCTCAAATTGTTATTATTATTGACGAGTTGGCAGATTTAATGATGGTAGCAGCAAAGGATGTAGAAGATGCTATTTGTAGATTAGCTCAAATGGCAAGAGCTGCTGGTATGCACCTTGTTATTGCAACTCAGAGACCATCTGTTGATGTTATTACAGGTATTATTAAAGCAAATATTCCATCTAGAATCTCATTTGCAGTTTCATCACAAGTTGATTCAAGAACTATTTTGGATATGGTTGGTGCAGAAAAGTTACTTGGAAAAGGAGATATGCTATTCTATCCTTCTGGTGCACCAAAACCTACAAGAATTCAGGGAGCTTTTGTATCTGATAAGGAAGTAGAAAAGATTGTTGATTTTGTTAAAAACAATAGTAATACAACGTATAATGAAGATATTATTGAGCAAATTGAGAAGAATAATAGTACAGATAAAGAATTAGATGAGCAAGCAGTTGAAGAAGATGATGGGACAGATCCATTGCTAATGGAAGCAATAGATGTTGTTGTGGAAACTAGACAAGCATCTACATCTTTTATTCAAAGAAGATTCAAAGTAGGTTATGCAAGGGCAGGAAGAATTATTGACCAGATGGAAGAGAGAGGAATTATTTCAGGTTTTCAGGGAAGTAAACCTCGTGAAGTATTGATGCCAAAGGAAAGATGGGAAGAACTAAAAATGAGTGGCACAGATAATCAGGAAGCAGGATAATTTATTAGGAAAACAAAAGAGGAGAGGGAATGGAATCACGAAAAATTTTTTCTAAATTGAATATAAAAGATTATAATAATGAGTTAGAAAAAATATTAGATAATAAGTTATTTTCACTAGATGTGAAAAATATCTTATTAAGTATGCTGTATAAAATAGAAACAACTTATAAAGATTATGAAAAAGTTAAAGTAGAAGTTCTTACGAAAAAAGACTTTATTCCGTATGTATTACAAATTATTAAGGAAAAGTGTTATGAGATTGAATTTATTAAAACAGATGTAGAACAAGATTATAATCAAAAGGAAATAGTAGATGTCGAAAAAGGAAAGATTTTGTGTTATCCTAATGAAAAATCTTTATTATCTGCTATATGGTATATGGGTGAAAAAGATATAGAATACGAGCCTACTTATGCTTATGTTAAAGAAGCAATTCAAGAGGCTATGAAAATTGGAAATAATATGAATCAGGTAGAAGTGATACGTGATTTTAATGGGTGGTCTTGGGATATTAGCGTAAATGAAATTGAAAATATTTCATATAATATTGTGTATCAATCTTTAGTATTTCTCTATGGAATTGGTATTGATTATATGAATATGGATGTTGTAGTAGAAGACGAAATGGAAGAAAGTATTTTTGAACTACAAGATTCTAAAGACGAAGAAGAAATACTAATGGCATTCTATGAAGTAATTATGAAGGAATATCTAAGAACGAGGCAAGAAGAAACTGAAAAGTTGATTAAAATGAAACAAGAGAAAGATGAAGGATATCAACTGATTCAAAATAAAGAGTTATTTGTTAAATCGATAACAGATAGAAAAAAAGAAGCAGTAGCACAGATAGAAAATATTGATAGGATTGTGAACAATACTACTTTATTAAGAGAAGAGTATGCTAAAAGAAATGAAAAATTGCCAAATAAACAAAAAATATTTAGTATTAGTCATCTAGCAGATAGACTTGATAAAGAGAGAAAAAGCATTTTAGAAGAAATAAAAGAATTTAATAGAGTTTTGGAACCTAAAGAATTTATTAAAGAAAAGGAAAAGAGAAGAAAAGAAGCGCTATTTTTAAAGCACTTAGATTTAGAAAAGCCAAATAAAATTAAAAACTTAATTGTTAAGTTTTGCAAATTAGTATTGAAAAAGGCAGAAAGGGAAATTGAATTATTAGAGGATAGAGATGACATCGTTGATTGGATTTATAGGCTTCGTTATTATTGTTTTCTTCCAATAGATGATAAGAAAAAGTTAAATGATATGGAGGAACTTAATAGCAGTTTTGAATCTATAATAAAGTTAATTATAAAAAAAGCACAGCAAAATAAAATTTGGGAAAACTTTAGTGAGGATCAAGAGCTTACTTATCAAGTGCTAAAAGAAATATTTAATTCAAAAATGATTGATTTGGAAAAGGCAAATATTGCTTGTAGATATGAAGATGGAACTTTATATTTACAATACTATGATGCGAATATGTTAGAAAAGGAGACAAAATTAGAAGTAAGTCATATCAAAATAAAAAGAAAATTCAAATTATTTGTTTAAAATGGAGGATTTATGAAAATTACTTTTTTAGGTGCAACAAAAACAGTAACTGGTTCTAATTTTTTAGTAGAAGGAGCTGGAAAAAAATTTTTGGTAGATTGTGGAATGTATCAGGGTTCAGCAGTAGACGAATTAGAGAATGCAGCACCATTTTTGTTTGATGTTAATGAAATTGATTTTATGTTGTTAACCCATGCTCATATTGATCATTCAGGAAGAATACCAAAGTTATATAATGAAGGATATAGAAATCCTGTTATTGCAACAAAAGCAACATGTGATTTATGTGCGATTATGCTTCCTGATAGTGGTCATATTCAAGAAGCAGAAATTGAGTGGAGAAATAGAAAGAGAAAGAGAAAGGGAGAAAAAGAATTACCACCATTATATACGGCTGAAGATGCTGCAAAGTCAATGGAAATTTTTCAACCTGTACAATATGATCAATTAATAGAAATTAGTGAAAATATACATGTTCGTTTTAATGATGCTGGACACATGCTTGGATCAGCAATTATTGAAGTATGGATAAAGGAACAAGGTGTTCAAAAGAAAATTGTATTTACAGGAGATTTAGGAAATAACGATATTCCACTTCTTTCATCACCAACGATGATTGATGATTGTGATTATTTAGTTATGGAATCAACATACGGAAATCGACTTCATTTAAGAAATGATGATAAAGCTAATTTATTTTTAAATATTATATACGAAACTTTAGAAAAGAGAGGAACAGTTGTTATTCCATCTTTTGCTGTTGGTAGAACTCAGGAAATTTTATATGAGCTAAATAAGATAAAAGATGAAGAACATGATGATGATTTTTATAAAAAATATCAAAAATTGATGACGGTTCCAGTGTATGTAGATAGTCCACTTGCTATATCAGCAACTGAGGTATTTCGTGAAAACATGGATTTATTTGATGATGAAACACAGGCTATTATAAAGAGTGGAGATAATCCATTGGAGTTTCCAGGATTAGAATTTACTAGAACAGCAGATGAATCTAAGGAACTAAATGAAAAGAATGAATCAGCAATTATTATTTCAGCTAGTGGTATGTGTGAAGTAGGAAGAATTAAACATCATTTAAAACATAATTTATGGAATCCTAATAGTACAATTTTATTTGTTGGATATCAGGCTCCGGGAACTTTGGGAAGAAAAATTGTTGATGGTGCTCAGACTGTAAAAATATTTGGAGAAGAGATTGCAGTAAATGCTAGAATAGAATATATTGAAGGATATTCTGGACATGCAGATCAGGAATGGTTAATGAACTTTATTTATTCATTTATTTCAAAACCACAACATATTTTCTTGGTTCATGGAGAACCAGAAGGTCAAATTGTTTTAAGGGATAAAATCCAAGCAGAAACAGGAATCAAAGTTACTATTCCTTCTTATGGAGAAACTTATGAACTAAAAGATGAGATTAAGTTATCTGGAATTGTAACAGATAATGCAAAAGAACAATACTTGAGGTTAGATGTTCTTGACAGAATGAAGACGTTGAAAGAAGAAATAGAAGATATGGAGAGCATTGTAAAAGAAGAATACCTAATGAATGATACAAGTGATGAAGAAATTATGAAAATTAAAGAAAAATTAAAAGAATTAGAAAATCAAATTGTGAAAATTGTTGAGAATAAGTAGCAAGTAGGGGGAAACTAATGAAGAAGAAATATATGAACGATGCCATTATTGGTGGTAAAAATATTACGGCTAGTTATACTAGAAATGGAGAATTGCTAAGACTTATGTATGATACACCAGATTATAGACAGTTTATAGACTATTTTTATACAGGAGTAAAAATTAATGATTCTTGTATGATCTATTTACATGAGGATCAAAATAATCGATATCAGCAATATTATACAGAGGATACAAATGTATTACATACAGAGATTGAAAATACATATTTTGAATTAAAAGTGCAGCAAATAGATTTTGTTTCTTTAAAAGAGGATGTATTGATAAAAAGGTATATATTTGAAAATCATAATACTATTGATTTAAATGTTAATTTTTTGGTACATTCTAAATTGTTGTCTGATTATAACAATATGGTAGGATCAAAGATGAGTGAGGGAGTACTAGAACAATATAGTCATCAATCTACAATGTGTATTTTCTCAAAGGGAAATGTTTTGAGTCATCAGTTAAATGATTCAGAGACTAGTATTGGTAGTGGTGTAATCCAAGATAAAGATTACATAGGAATGAGTGCTGACTCTAGTGTAAGCTATGATGTAGGTCTTCTTAGACCAGGGGAAAAGAAAGAATTAGACATCTTTTTATACATATCTACTTCAGAAGTTAATAACGGAGAAAAAATCATGGCACAAGTAAGCAATATTCGAAAAATGGATGTTGCTAAAGAACAATTAAGTGTAGAAAAATACTGGAAAAAATATGTGAAAGACCATATTAACATAGAATTGAAAGCAGAAACAACCGATTACAATAGAAAATATAATAAAATTTATAAAAGAAGTATTTTACTATTTCCACTTTTAATTAATAGCAATACTGGTGGAATCTCAGCTGCTGTTGAAGTAGATGAAGATAGAGAACAAAGTGGCAGGTATGCCTATTGCTGGCCACGTGATGCAGTGTTTGTTACAAAAGGATTAGATAAAATAAAAATGTATAAGGAAACGGAAAAGTTCTATAAGATATTTTGTAAGAATACTCAAAATAAAAATGGAATGTGGGAACAAAGATTTTATACAGATGGAAAGTTAGCACCTTGCTGGGGATATCAGATTGATGAAACCGCTAGTGTTATTTATGGAATATATGAGCATTATCAAGAAATAAATGACGTAAAATTCTTAAAAGATACATTAAAAATGTGTGAAAATGCATCAAAATTCTTATGTATTTATATTGAAAACATTATGGGAATTCATGATAAAAGTGATGTGGTAAAAAATGAAATTGAGATGACATATCATACAGAAGAAAGAAATAAGCTACCAGATAGTTACGACTTGTGGGAAATGGAAGAAGGAGTTCATTTATACTCTTTAGCTAGTATTTATGCAGCATTTCAAGCGATGCTCAATATTTATGAAAAAGTAGAAGGAGAATATCAAGATAATAGATTAAAATTAGAAGCAATTAGTAAATTAAAAACTAAAATGGAGAAATATCAAGAAGAAATAAAAAAATATATATCCAAAAATATGTATGATGAAAAATTAAAATGCTTGTATAGAAATTGCAAGGATCAAAGAACAGATATTAGTATGCTTGCAACAGTTGTACCATTTAGATTATTTGGAGCAAAAGAAAAGAAAGTACTAAATACGGTAGAAAGAATTAATATGACATTGCGTACTTATACAGGGGGATATTTAAGATTTGAAGGAGATAACTATCGTGGAGGAAAAGACCCTTGGCCAATAGCAACTTTATGGATGGCAATGTATTATCAAGCTAATAGAGAAAGACAGAAAGCTAAGGAATGCATAGATTTTGTTATAAATAGTGCTAATGAGCATGGATTTCTATCAGAACAAATTGACAACAATACTATGACTCCATCATGGGTAAATGGTCTTGCATGGTCTCACGCAATGTTTCTTTTGTCACTTTAGTTGTCACTTTGTCACTTTGGGGACGTTCTTTTTAGTGACAAAACTGTCACTTTGGGGACACTCTTAATAATATTAATTATAAAATTTGAAATATATTTGAAATATATATATAAATTTTGTGAAAAATATAGCATGATTGTGAAATTTATGCTATATTTTTATTTATGTAAAAGTTGAATACGGGGGCATTCAACCTTAAAGAAAGGAAAGGTGGTATAATGCCTCGTAGTTCAAGAAAAAGTAAAAAATCTTTTACAAATGTGTATCATGTTATTATCAGAGGAATTAATAGTCAAGAAATATTTTTTGATAATGACGATAGAGAAAAGTTTATAGAAAAAATTATAGATACAAAAGATAAATATAAATATCAATTATATGCTTATGTTTTAATGGGTAATCATGTTCATATGCTCATAAAAGATAATGAAAATATGCTTTCTAAAATTATGCAAAGCTTAGCGACGTCTTATGCAGTATATTTTAATAAAAAATATGATAGGATTGGTCATCTTTTTTTTAATAGATTTAATAGCAAAAGTGTTGAAAGTGAGAGCTACTTGTTAAATGTACAGAGATATATTCATCGAAATCCTCAAAAAGATGGGATAGGTGAAATGAGTTCATATCAATGGAGCAGTTATCAGGAATATGTAGGAAATAAAAAAATCACAGATATTGAATTTATTTTATCTATTTTTAGTTTGGATAGGCAAAGAGCAATCGAACTATGGAAAAACTATAATATGAGTAATATTGAAGAACAATATGATGAAAAAGAATTTGAAAATATAACTAGACTAAATGATGAAGAAGCAATAGTAGAAATTAGAAGAAAATTACATATAGATAATTTACTAAGTATACAAAGGTACAAGCCAGAGTATAGGGATAAAATTATTAAAGAGGCTAGTAAAATAGATGGCATTTATAGAGAACAACTAGCTAGAATTTTAGGTATTAATAAAAGGATGATATATAGAGCGATATCTAAAGAATGAAGGAGTGTCCCACAAGTGACAAAAGTGTCACAAAAAGGAACGTCCCCAAAGTGACAAAGTGACAAGAAGGAGGAAAAATGGCGAAGGTAAAGACGGTGTTTGTGTGTGGAAATTGTGGATATGAGTCGGCTAAATGGCTGGGAAAGTGTCCTGCATGTAATGAATGGAATAGTTTTTATGAAGAGAAGGTTAATAATACGGTATCTACAAATAATCCTAGTGGTAAGCAGAAAAATGTGTTGCCAAGAAAGCTGAAAGATGTAGAGGGAATTTATACTTCTCGCATTAGTACTGGTATTGGAGAATTGGATAGAGTCTTAGGTGGTGGACTAGTGAAAGGTTCTCTTGTATTAGTTGGTGGAGAACCTGGTATTGGTAAGTCTACTTTAATTCTTCAACTTTGTGATAAAATTCAAGGAGAAGGAAAAGTTCTGTATGTTTCTGGAGAGGAGTCGGCAGAGCAAGTTAAAATTAGAGCTGACCGTTTAGGAATTAATAATGATGATATTATGTTTTTAGGAGAAACAGATATAGATGCTATTCAGGAGGCAATTTTATCAGTTCAGCCTAAGTTAGTTATTATTGATTCTATTCAAACAATGTATTCAGAAGAGATAACTTCTGCTGCTGGTACAGTTAGTCAGGTAAGAGAGATTACAGCAAGAATTATGCGTATTTGCAAGGATAATAATATTACGACAATTATTATTGGTCATGTTACAAAAGATGGAAATATTGCTGGACCAAGAGTTTTAGAGCACATGGTTGATACTGTTTTGTATATAGAAGGAGAACGCTATTTTTCTTATAGAATGTTAAGAAGTGTTAAGAATAGATTTGGTTCAACTAATGAATTAGGTATGTTTGAAATGAAAAATGAAGGTATGGTAGAAATTACGAATCCATCTTCTATTTTGATTTCAGAGAGGGAGGATAATCCCGCAGGGTCAGTTGTTGTAGCAAGTATGGAAGGAACAAGACCACTTTTAATAGAATTACAAGCTTTAACTGCAACAAGTGTATTTGGTATTCCTAAAAGGACAGCAAATGGTTTTGACTATAACCGTTTGGCAGTTTTAATTGCAGTTTTGGAAAAAAAGGCAGGGTTAGCTCTAGGAGGACAAGACGTTTATTTAAATGTTGTTAGTGGTATTCGTATTGTGGAACCTGCGGTTGATTTAGGAGTTATCTTGGCTTGTGGCTCTAGTTATAAAAATGTTAGTATTCCAAAAGAAGTAGTAGCGATTGGTGAAGTTGGCTTAACAGGAGAGGTTAGAGCTGTTAATATGATTGAAAAAAGAATTAAAGAAGCGGAAAAATTAGGGTTTAAAAAATGTATTATACCAGAAAGTAATAAAAAACTATTGAAAGATGATTATAAATTAGATATAATAGGCGTTAGAAATATTAATGAGGCGATGAGAACGCTCGGAATTAGATAAGGAGTGAACAAAGTTGGCAGTCGGTAAAGATGATTCTATCACAGAAGCATTGAAATTAATTGCACCAGGGACCCCTATTCGAAATGGATTAGAGAATATCTTAAAAGCTAAGACAGGAGCATTAATTACAATTGGAGATACAAAAGAAGTTTTGGACTTAGTTGATGGTGGCTTTAAATTAGATGTAGAATATACGTCTTCTCGATTATATGAATTAGCTAAAATGGATGGAGCAATTATCTTAAGTTCTGATCTGAAAAAAATTCTTTATGCGAATGCACAATTAATTCCTTCATCAGAAATTTCAACAACAGAAACAGGTACAAGGCATAGAACTGCAGAGCGTACTGCAAAGCAAACAGGAGCATTAGTCATTAGTATTTCTCAAAGAAGAGGAATGATTACTATTTTTAGAGGAAATGCAAGATATGTTTTGAAAGAATCTGATGCTGTTGTTTCAAAGGCAAATCAAGCATTACAGACTGTTGAAAAGTATAAAAAGGTTTTTGATAGTAAATTAAATATTTTAAATGAATATGAATTTAATGATATTGTTACTTTAGAAAATGTTTTGATTGCGATTCAAAGAGCAGAAATGGTAATGAAGGTTGTAGAAGAGGTTAATAGGGCAATCGATGAACTTGGGGAAGAAGGAAGGCTTTTGGAAATGCAACTGGATGAATTGGTAGGAGATTTAGAAAAAGAAGAACTGCTGATTATAAAAGACTATATTGCTCCAGGCAAAAAACGCTCTTCTGAAAAGGTGTTAGAGGAAATTAATAAACTGACACCAGAGGAACTAATGAAGGCAGATAAAATAGCTAATTTATTAGGCTATGAAGCTTTTGATAATTATGATGAAGTAGGAGTATATACAAAAGGTTATCGTGTTCTTAGTAAGATTCCAAGGATGCCAAGTAATATTGTGGAAAATTTAGTAAAATCATTTAAGTCTTTTCAACATATTTTAATTGCTGATATTCCACAATTGGATGAGGTTGAAGGAATTGGAGAAGTAAGAGCAAGGACAATTAAGCAGTCATTAAAAAGAATGCAAGAACAGTTTGTATTTGATAATTTAATGTTATAATAATAAAGAAAGAGGTAAGAAAATGAAAAAGAAAATCATAACAGTTATATTAGTAATTGCAATTATATTGGTATTAGGAGGAATTGGATTTGTAACGTATGGAATTGTACAGAAAGCAACTTTAAATGTGCCTCATCCAATTGCTACTATGGAAATAAAGGATTATGGTACAGTAAAAATAGAATTGTATCCAGAAATGGCACCAAATACAGTAGCTAATTTTATTCGTTTAGCTAACAGAGGATATTATGATGGATTAACTTTCCATAGAACTATTCCGGATTTTATGATTCAAGGAGGTTCGAAAAATGGAAATGGAGATGATTCTCCAAAACTAAGTGATATTATGGATAATGTGGCAGATGATAGAGAATATAATATAAAAGGTGAATTTATTGCTAATGATTTTCAAAATACACTAAGACATGAAAAAGGTGTTATTTCAATGGCAAGAGGTGATTATGGAAATACAATAAGTACTAGTTTAGCGGAAGAGGGATACAATTCAGCAGGTTCACAATTCTTTATTACAACAGCAGATGATGACTTTTTAAATGGTAACTATGCAGGATTTGGTAAAGTTATTGAAGGATATGATATTATTGAAAAAATTCAAAATGTAGAGGTTTATTATAGAAGTGAAGATTTAAAAGAGGGTGAGGAAGCTCCAAAAGATGATGATGGAAATGAAATTCCATCTGATAAACCTAAAAAAGATGTTGTTATTGAAAGTATATCTGTAGAAACATATGGTATAGATTATGGTGTTCCAGAAACAATAGAGCCATTTGATGTTAATGCATGGTATCAACAAATGATGCAACAATATATGACAGTGTCATATTAAAAATAGGAGGATAACAAATGAAAAGAGAAAAAGGAATAACCTTAGTAGCATTAGTTGTAACAATAGTGATATTAATAATTTTGGCAGTAATAAGTATTAATGCGGTGTTTGGAGAAAATGGGTTAATTTCAAGTACAGAAAAAGGAGAAGTAGAATATACACATGCAACAGTATGGGAAAGAATGGAGATGGCATACTCAGATTACTGGGCAGGGAAAGTAGCAAATGAGAAAAAAGATTTAATATCATATTTACAAGAAAAAGAAATAATAGGAACAGAACAGACCAGTAATGGAGGATATAAAATAAACACAGTAGCATTAGCAGGAGCAAAGTTAGCATTAGGAAATGGAACAGATGACCAAAATGATGTATATAAATTAGAAGAAACCGTAGAAGCAAATGGAGATAAGACATATAGTGTAAATTATTATGGAGAAAGTGGACCTAGAAACTTGGGAGTGCTAGAAGGAGATAAGAAAAAAGATTTGCCTCAAACTGCAAGTGAATTCAAAGTAGGAAAATATGTGCAATTGCCATATAATGGTACAACAATAGAGTGCGTAGTAATGTATGACGAAGAATATAATAAAACAAATAAAACTAATTATGGAATACAAATGATAGCAACAGATGTAGTAGGAGAAAACATTGGGATTGGAAATGATTGTGATTTAACTCAGGGTGGAACTTCAGAACAAATGCAATTAGCAGTAGAATCATATAATAGTGCTATAGAAACATTGAATAATGAGGCAAAAAAATATGTAAATGAAAGTAATAATATGTATGTAACTAGTGCAAGATGTGTAGGAAGTGTGCCAAATGATCCATATTCTGAATCAAAAGATTTAGTAAATTTAGCAGAAAAAGCAACTTCAGGAAAGTGGACAGTTGGTGATACAATGATTAAAGATGTAGATAGCAATTCTAATATTGATTTTTTACAGATGCAAAATATGAAATCATTGGGAGTTGATATTTTCGATACAACTAGTAAATCAAATTATTGGGTGTCTTCTAGAGCACAAAAGACGTCTGGTGCAGGTGAATATTATGGCCTTGAATATTTTCTAAGTAGAACCTATAATCCGGAGACGATTGCTGGCTTTAGTATATATTCAAATTTTTATTATAAAAATTTTTATAGAAGCAATGTGGCTACGAATAAGTTAAGACCAATTTTTATAGTTAATCCAACAGCTATTGATAGAGTACAAGGAGAGGGAACAAAGGAAGATCCTTTAATATGGACTGAATAAAGTAAAAAAGGAATTTAGTTTTGCAAAACTAAATTCCTTTTTTACATAACTATTTTAATTCAACTACAGTAACACCCATTTCTCCTTCACCAAAAGTGCCAAGGCGAAATGATTTAACATGAGGATTTTTCTTTAAATAAGTATGAATACCTTGTCTTAACTTTCCAGTTCCTTTCCCATGAACAATACGAATAGGAGAAAGCTTACTAATAATGCAATCATCTAAATATTTATCAATTAGAAAAGTGGCTTCATCTACATTCATACCAATTACATTGATTTCAGAGGAAATATGTTGAGATTTGTAATTATTGTTTTTTATAAAATTGATGCTAGAATGACTATTACTTTTAATATTATTTTTGTCCTTGCCTTGAGTTGAATTTTTTGGTAATTTGTTTTGTTTCATTTGTTGTTTAGTGTTAAGATTTTTTAAAACTTCTAGGTTTAATCTAGTATCTGTATTTCCTAAGGTATCAATATCTTGTAATTTGCTATTTAGCTGATTACGTAACTGATTTGCTTTTTTTAATCCATTTTCTTCTACATAGTCTGCATAATTTTGATAATCTTTTTCTAATTGATTAATTTCATGTATAATATCGTTAACTTCTTCTTTTGCAGATAGAACGATATCTCTGGCTTCTAATTTAGCTTTTTCAATTAATTCCTGTTCACGTTTTTTTACATTTTCATTTTCTTGCTCTAAAGATTTTCGTAGATGTTCAAGCTGATGCGAATTTTTTTCTATTTTTTCTTTTTCTCGTTCAATAGCAATTTTATCATCATATATACTTTTCATTAGTTCTTCAATACTAATATCTTCATTTTTCATTAAAGAATTAGCACGTTGCAATATGTCTTTATTCAAACCTAATTTTTGGCTAATTGCAAAAGCATTACTTTTACCGGGAATTCCTATTAATAGTTTATAGGTTGGTTGTAGTTTTTCAATATCAAATTCACTACTTGCATTTTCAAAACCATCTGTTAGTAAGCAATAATTTTTTAGTTCTGGATAGTGGGTTGTGCAAATAGTAATAGTTTCTAACTGATGAAAATATTCTAAGATACTGATAGCTAAGTTCGCACCTTCGATAGGATCTGTTCCAGAACCTAATTCATCTAATAAAATTAAGCTATTATTATTTGCTTCTTCAGTAATTTCAATAATATTTGACATGTGAGAAGAAAATGTACTTAATGATTCTTGAATACTTTGTTCATCACCGATGTCTGCAAAGATATGATCAAAAACATGAATGGTACTATTTTCTTTACAAGGTATATATATACCAGTATAAGCCATTAAAAGTAAAAGACCTACGGTTTTTAGAGTTACTGTTTTACCTCCAGTATTAGGCCCAGTAATGACTAAAGAAGTATAATTTTCTCCAACAGATATATCGATTGGTACAACAGTATCTTTAGCAATTAATGGATGTCTGGCTTGTAAAAGATGAATTACTTTAGATTGAGAATTTTTTGTAGATATATTATCTATCTTAGGCATTGTACCATCTATGCTTATGGAATAATTTGCTTTTGCGAAAATACAATCCAGTTCTCCAATGATATTAATGTTAGAAATTAAATTTTCAGTATATTCATATAGCTCGCTTGATAGTTCTTGTAAAATCCTTTCAATTTCTTTATTTTCTTCAACTTTTATGTTTGAAATTTCATTATTTAGTTCGAAAACATTAATTGGTTCAATAAATACTGTAGAGCCACTACTTGACACATCATGGATGAAACCTTTTACATTATTTTTATATTCTTCTTTTACAGGAATTACATAACGGTTGTTACGAATTGTTATAATTGTTTCCATCATATATTTTGAATAAGTAGATGAATGAATTAAAGAAGATAATTTATCTCTAATATCTTGTTCTAATTTTTTACTTTGCTTTCTTAAAGAAGCAAGTTTAGTGGAAGCATTATCAGCTATTGTATTTTCATCTATTATGATATGAAATATTTTTTCTTCCATATTTTTATTTATATATAATTGAGAAAAATCGTCATATAAGATAGGGAAAGATGAAACATCAAAATTCTCATCTGATAAAAAATATTGTTTTATTTCTCTTGAAATTTTAAAAATAGTAGCAATTTCTAATAAAGCTTTAGGAGACAAAATAGAGTAGCTTTCTAATTGTTTTATCCATAATGAAATATTAGGAATTTCTGCTAGTGGAATATTTGACTTTCTATAAATTAGACTGATTGCTTCAGTAGTTTGACTTAGTAAATATTGAACAGTTTCTGATGAGAAGCAAGGAGATAAATTTTTAACTTTTTCTTTACCACAATATGTTTTGGCTAAATTTTCGACTTGATTTATGATTTTATGATATTCTAAAGTATCAAGATATTTTGTGTTCATAACATCCTCCAAAATAAATAATGATATTATTATAACATATTTTATAGTAATATTGTTGAAAATGTCATAATTTTAATAAGGTATTCTTTTTAGTGTTGTAAAGAAAAGAAGGATTATCTTGTATACAGGGGTAAAAAATATTATAAATTTCAATGTTGACAAAAGTTAATATTATTGGTATAAAATAAGTATAAACGAAAGAAAGAGGAATAATAAAAAATGGCAAAACCTGAAACCATTGCGAGAGTACACACACACACACACACACACACAAGTAATTTTATGGAAATAAGAAGGGACAATAAAGCCTTTTGTTTAGTATATTCAATGACAGACTATTTTTGGTAGCCTGTCATTTTTGTTACTTTGTCACTTGGGGGACGTTCCTATTTGTGACACTTTTGTCACCTGAGGGACAGACTTAAAGGAATAAAATTAAATAAGTAGACTTAAATAGGTTATACTTAGAAAACTAAGAATATAAAAGAAAAGGGGAAAATAAATGAAAGAAAGAACAGGGAAAATAAAAGGAGTGCTGAAACAGCATAAAGGAATAACACTAATAGCATTAGTGGTAACAATAGTAATATTAATTATTTTGGCAGTAATAAGTATTAATGCAGTATTTGGAGAGAATGGATTAATTTCAAGTGCAGATAGAGGGAAAGTAGAGCATACTCATGCAACAGTGTGGGAAAGGATACAGATGGCATATTCGGATTACTGGGCAGGAAGGGTTGGAAAAGAGGAAACAAGTTTAATAGATTATTTGCAAGATAGAGGAATAGTTGAAGATATAGGAACAGATGGAGTATATAAAATAAATGTTGAAACATTAGCAGGAACAAGGCTAGCATTAGGAAATGGAGAAGGAAGTACAGATGTATATAAATTAGAAGAAGTAGCACCAGGGACAGGAAGTATAACAAAGGTAGCAAAAACAGAAGAAACAATAAAGTTAGCAGAAACAGATGAAGGCAAAACATATAGAGTAATGTATTATGGAAAAGATACAAGAGAAAATAGAGAATTAGGAATATTAGTAGATGGAATAAAGAACATAGTAGAAAATGACAATTCAAATTTTGAGATAACAAAAGAGGTAACATCAACTCCAAAAAATGGAGAATATTATATAGCGAATGAAGAAATAGAATGGACAATAACGGTAAAAAATACAGGCAAAGTAACAATGAAGAATATTCATATACCAGATACGCTAACAGCAGGAAGTGGAACATATTTTCCAGGAGATGAAGAAATAAAAGTATCAAGTATGAGTGAAGGGGTAAGTTGCAAGAACGGAGAATTTATTATAGATTCATTAGAGCCAAACGGAACAGCAACAATAGAATATACATACACAGTAACACAAGGAGATGTAGAAGCAAAGGAAATAATAATAAATAGAATAGGAGAGTTAACAGGAACTCCAAAACCAGTAATACCAAAAGGAGAAAAATTACCGGAGGTAGAAGCAGATGTAACGCCATATATTATAATAGAAAGAGAAGTTATTTTGGATGACTATTTAATAAACTTGGACTGGGAGTACTGTGATGGTTGGGAAGGTTTGGTCGACGATTACGTCTCTTCGCATGAACAGGATTTTATTAATGAACATTTCAATGGTGATTTTAGTGCTTATGTGGTTTCGTGCCTTAAAGATGCTACGACTGTAACTTATGGTGGTGATTCCGAATTATTTACCAAGGATTACATTCAAAAATGTATGAATAATGCATATTATTACCATGATTTCAAACTATACTATGATATTATGGATGTAATCGAGGAGGGGGCTGACGCCGGTGACGAGCTGATGTCGCTCGTTATGGAAGCATTTTGTGAGGATTTGTATTACAAAAGTGTTTACGATCCTTTGGCTGAAAAATGGTCGAAACAGTGTAGTCCAGAATATAGAGAAAAATATGAATTGCGTAGAACCTGGGATGGAGGGTTTCCAATTAAAGGTGAGTATAGCGAGGTTTTGAATGGTTTGGCGAGGGGACTTTGGGCCGAAGACAATAATGACTGGGATAGTGTTGTTTATGCTCCATTTGAATATTTAGTGACTTGGTATGATGGTGATGGAAGTGAATTATCGAGTGAAACAATATCAATTCCTTTTACACCTGGAGCATTTAATTGGAGCTCTGAACCAGAAAGTAAGAAGATTAGTGTTCCTTTGAATGCTAGAAGTGTTAAAGTGACTACACAAGAAAGAACGTCGGTTAATTTTGGTAGAGGTTATTATTATGAATGCGATTGGGAAGGATTAACTTGGTCAGCAGACAACGAAGAATTATATTATGAAAGAGAAGTTGTATCAGGTGATATTTTTAAATTTTGCTATAGATTGACAGCTATATTATGAAAGAGAAGTTGTATCAGGTGATATTTTTAGATTTCGCCATGGTTTGAACTATTTGAGGAGGAGTTAATGACACACGTGAAATAGAAGTAAAAGAAGTATTAAAAACTTTAGTTCATAATTATAGCGGAAATCTATTAAAAATATATACAGAAAATGCAGATGTAGAAGTAACACCAAATCATCCATTTTATGTAATGAGTAAAGGATGGACAGAAGCAGGTAATTTGAAAGTAGGAGATATATTAATTAATAGTAATAATGTAGAACAGAAGATAACTAAGATAGAAAGAATAGAAAACAATGAAACAATAAAAGTATATAATTTGATAGTAGAGGATAATCACGACTACTTTGTAGGATTAGATAGTATATTAGTACACAATAAATGTATTGTAGCAGGTTCACAAGTATTAATAGACGTAGAAGGACATATAAAAGCAATAGAAGATTTAAAAATAGGAGATACAGTAGTAGCATACAACGAAGAAACAGAAAGAAATGAACTAAGAAAAGTAACAGGAACATATATACATGAAGATGCAACAGATATTGTGACAATTAAATTTAAAGACGGAAGTACATTAGTACAAAATATGTATCATCCAATATATACAAAAGAAGGCTGGAAGTCATTATCAAGGTATGAAGGATATGAATATTTAGAAAATGATGATGTAGTAAAGACAGAAGAAGGATGGAAAGAGATAGAAAGTATCGATATAAACTTAAATAGTGAGCCAACAGATTTATATACAATAGATGTAGAAGATTTAGATAATTTCTATGCAAATGGAACGATGCTACATGATAATGAGTATTAAAAATACTGATATGTAAAATCCAGTAGGTATAAATATATAAAGAAAAGGTAAAAATAAAGAAAATACATAAAAATACTTGCAATTGGTAAAATATTGCAGTATAATAATACTGCATAATAATTAACGTAGAAGAGTGGAAACAAGTTCCACTCTTCTATCTTGTAAAAGGGGAAAAACTAATGTCTAATATAGAAGAAAGAGTAGAAAAGTTAATTAAACCTATTATAGAAAATTTGGGTTATCAACTATATGATGTGCAATATGCAAAGGAGTCATCTAATTACTATTTACGTGTCTTCATTGAAAAAGAAGAAGGAGTGATTGATTTAGATGACTGCGAAAGAGTAAATAATGAGATTAATGATATCTTAGATACAGCAGATTATATTAAAGAACAGTATTTTTTAGAAGTATCTTCAACAGGGTTGGAAAAGGTTTTAAGAAAAGATGTACATTTGAAAGATAATATTGGCAATGAAGTGATGGTAAGGTTATTTAAGCCAATTGAAATTGAAATAGCTCAAGATGAAAATTGTAAAAAGAATAAAAAAGAAAATAAGTGCAAAGAAATTATAGGAATTTTAAAAGAATTTGATGAAGATAAGATTGTATTAGAGCTAGAAAATAGACAAATGATTAATATAGATAGAAAAAATATAACTTTAATGAAAACAGTATATCATTGGGATGAAGAAATATAAAGGAGGAATGAAGAAAAAATGAAGAAAAAATCAGATAAGAAAGTTGCTCCAGCTATAGATAGTACAGAATTAATTGCGGCAATGGAAGAAATAGAAAAAGAAAAAGGAATAAAAAAAGAATATATGTTAGAATCGATTGAGGCAGCTTTAGTAACGGCCTATAAGAAAAATTTTGATTCAAAAGAAAATGTTAGAGTAACAATGGATAAGGATACTGGTGAAGTTCATTTATATGCAGAAAAAGATGTGGTAGAGAATCCAGAAGATATAGAAGATATTAATCTAGAAATTACATTGGCAGATGCAAGAAAAATAGATTCAAAGGTTCAAGTAGGAGATAAGGTTTCTATAGAATTAGTTCCAAGAAATTTTGGAAGAATTGCAGCAGGAACAGCAAAGCAGGTTATTATTCAAAAAATAAGAGAGGCTTCGCGTAATTTCTTATTTGATGAATTTAATGAAAGAAAAGGTGAAATTGTTTCTGGAATTATTCAAAAGGCAGATGGTGGAATTGTTGTAATGGATTTGGGAAAACTAGAAGGTGTTATGCCAATAAAAGAACAAGTTCCAACGGAAAAATATCATGTTAATGATAAAATAAGAGCTTATGTTATGAATGTAGAAAGAGGAGCTAAAGGAGCACCACAAGTTATTGTTTCAAGGGCAAATCCTGATTTCGTTCGTAAATTGTTCGAATTAGAAATACCAGAAATTTATGAAGGAGTTATTGAAATAAAAAGTGTTTCAAGAGATCCAGGAAATAGAAGTAAAGTAGCAGTATATTCTCCAAATGAAAATATTGATCCAGTAGGTTCTTGTGTAGGACAGAAGGGAGTTCGTATTCAAAATATTATTAATGAATTAGGTGGAGAAAAGATAGATGTTATAGAATGGTCTGAAGATCCATCAATTTATATAGCAGCAGCATTGCTTCCAGCACAAGTTATGGCTGTAGATATTCATGAGGAAGAAAAATTTGCACAAGTTATAGTAAGAGATGATCAGCTATCTTTAGCTATAGGAAAGGCTGGACAAAATGCAAGATTAGCAGCTAGATTAACAAATTGGAAGATAGATATTAAGAGTGAGTCACAATTTAGAGAAATGTTATCAAAAGCGCAAAATGACAATGAAGAAATGAAAGAAAATGAGGAAAATGAAGAATAATATATAAAACAAGCAATACAATAAATAAAAGGAGTGAAACATTTGAAAAGTTTACCACAAAGAACTTGTTTAGGATGTAATGCAAAGAAAAATAAAAATGAGCTAATTCGAATTGTAAAAGATAAAAATGGGAATATTTGTATAGATAAAACCCGGTAAATTGTCTGGAAGAGGTGCATATTTGTGTAATGATATTCAATGCTTAGAAAAGGCTATTAAATCAAAACGAATTGAAAAATGCTTCGAAATGAAAGTAGAGGAAGAAATCTATGAGGAGTTGAGAGGTGTGTTAATTGATAAAAAATAAAATATGTGGGTTATTAGGATTAGCTACAAAAGCAGGAAAGATTGTTTTTGGAACAGAAGCCTGTATGACAGATATAGAAAAAAAGAAGATAAAGTTATTATTGCTGGCAGAAGATGCAGCAGAAAGAACAAAAAATAATTTTAAGAAAGTGTGTACTGAAAGGGAGATACCTGTGATAGAAATTTTAAAAATGGAAGAATTGAGTAAAGCAATCGGTAAAGAAAACAAGGTTGTGGTAGGAGTAAAAGATATAAATTTTTCTAATGCTATAAAGAAAGTTATTAATGGGGGTGAAATTATTGGGTAAGATGAAAATACATGAATTAGCAAAAAAAATAGGAGTAACAAGTAAGGAAATTATAGAAAAGGCTCAAAAAATAGGAATTGCAGTAACAAGTCATCTAAGTAATATAGAAGAAGAACAAGTAGATAAAATAAAAGAGGCTTTTGATAAAAATGATAAAGTGCAGAAGGAAAAAGAGACTGTTAAAAAAGAGAATGCAGGTAATGTAAAAAAGGAGTCTAAGCCTGTTATTATACGAAGAGAAGTTATTATAGATGAAGAAGAAAAAACAAAACAGGAGTCATCGAAAAAGATTGAAACGAATCGAAAAGATGTAGGATTTGTAGAGAGAAATAATAGTAAGGATTACAATATTGTTTATCGTAATAAACAAACTAAACCACTTACTGTTAGTGAACTTTTTGGTATAAAATCAGATAAATCAAAAGAAGAAAAGAAAGAAGTTGTTATAAAAGAAGAGAAAGAACCTATAAAGGAAGTTAAAGAAGAAAAGAAAGAGGAAGTAAAAGTAGAAGAAAAAAATATGACACCGGAAGTAAAAGTGGAAAATAATACTGTTAAAGAAAAAGAACAGAAAAATGATGTTATTCATAATACCAATAATTATAGACCAAGAGAACAACAAGTAAATCGAAATTTTGATAATCATAATCATGACAATAGAAATTTTGACAATCGTAATAATAATTATCGTAATCAAAATAATAATGGTTATAGAAATAATCAAAATGGGGATAATAGGAGTAATTATCGTAATAATCAGAATGGAAATAATTATAGAAACAACAATGATGGTAGAAACAATTATCGCAATAATAATGGATATAATAATCAAAATGGAAATAGAGATAGAGAATTTAATCGTAATAGACCACTAGATGAAAAAGGCATTGACAAAAATATTAAAAACATTATGACTACAGAAGTTGTAGAAAAAGAATTGCAAAGAGACTATTCAAATAAAGTAATGGAAAAACAGAAGGCAAATAGCAAATATGATGAACAAAAATCTATCAAAAAAGCTACTAAATCAAGAAAGTCAGGAAGATTTGAAGAATTTGATGATGGAAAATTAAAGGATTTAAAGCAGGTAGATAGATTGTCAAATATGTTTGAAGAACAAGATGGAGGAATGCTTGAATATTATGATTTAACTACTGCACGAGGAAAGAAAAACAAGAAAAAAATTCAGAAAAATGAGGAAGAAAGAAATAAACAGAAAATTTTTGAATTAAAAGAGATTGTAATTCCTGAAAACATTACAGTAAAAGATTTAGCAGCAGAAATGAAAAAGACAACAGCAGAAGTTATTAAAAAATTATTTAACTATGGAATAATGGCAACTATTAATAATTCAATTGATTTTGATACAGCATACTTAGTTGCATCTGAATTTGGTATTACTGCAACAAAGAAGGAAGAAGTAAAAGAGGAAGATATCTTATTTGATGAGACAGAGGATTCACCAGAGGAATTACAACCAAGACCACCTGTTGTTGTTGTTATGGGACACGTAGATCATGGTAAAACTTCTTTATTGGATGCAATCCGTAGTACAAATGTAATCGAAGGTGAAGCGGGAGGTATCACTCAACACATAGGTGCTTATAAAGTAAATGTTAATGATAGAGAAATTACTTTCTTAGATACACCGGGACATGAGGCGTTTACAAGTATGAGAGCAAGAGGTGCACAAATTACAGATATTGCTATTCTTGTTGTAGCAGCAGATGATGGTGTTATGCCTCAAACAATAGAAGCAATTAATCATGCTAAGGCTGCTGAAATTCCAATTATTGTAGCTATTAATAAAATTGATTTACCAGGAGCTAATGTTGATAAAATTAAGCAAGAACTAATGGAATATGAATTAGTACCAGAGGAATGGGGAGGAGATACTATCTTCGTACCAATTTCTGCTAAGAAAAGACTTAATATAAACAACTTATTAGAGATGGTATTGTTAGTTTCAGACATGAGGGAATTAAAAGCAAATCCAAATAAACAGGCAAAAGGTACAGTTATTGAAGCAAGATTAGATAAGGCAAAGGGTCCAATTGCATCTATGTTAGTACAAAGAGGAACTCTAGATGTAGGAGATACAATTGTTGTAGGAACTTCAATTGGTAGAATTAGAGCAATGAGAAATGATAAAGGTCAGAAGATTAAAAAGGCAGGACCATCAACACCAGTTGAAATTATGGGACTTACTAATGTACCTGAAGCAGGAGATACTTTCTATGAAGTAAAAGATGAAAAAATGGCAAAGCATTTAATTGAAAAGCGTAAACGTGAAGAAAGAGAAAAGGCAATGACAGAGGGCAATAAAGTTACTCTTAACAATTTATTTGAAAAAATGGAAAATGAAAACTTAAAACAATTAGGAATTATTGTAAAAGCAGATGTTCAAGGAACAGCAGAGGCATTAAAACAATCATTAGAAAAAATATCAAATGATGAAGTTAAGGTAAAAGTTATTCACTCTGCCGTTGGAGCTGTTAATGAGTCTGATGTTCAACTTGCAAAAGCAGCAAAGGCAATTATTATTGCATTTGATGTAAGACCAAATATTAGTGCGAAGGACATGGCAGAAAAAGATGGAGTTGAAATTAAGCAGTATTCTGTTATTTACCAAGCTATTGAAGATGTAGAAGCTGCTATGAAAGGAATGTTAGATCCAGTATTTGAGGAAAACGTAATTGGAAATGCAGAAGTAAGACAGACTTTCAAAGTATCAAATGTTGGGACAATTGCAGGATGCTATGTATTAGACGGAAGAGTAGAAAGAAATGCAGGAGTTAGAGTCATTCGTGACAATATTGTTATTCATGAAGGAAAACTTGTATCTTTAAAGAGATTTAAAGATGATGTAAAAGAAGTGACAAAAGGTTATGAATGTGGTATGCAAATTGAAAAGTATGATGACTTAAAAGAATTGGATATATTAGAATTCTTCGTGATGGAAGAAGTGAAAAAATAAGGAGGGCATTATGCCAAAAAATGAGGCTAGACTTAATAGAATTAATGAAGAGTTAAGAAAAGAATTAAGCCAAATTATTAGTTATGAATTGAAAAATCCTAATGTAACAGGAATGATAAGTGTTACAAGAGTTAAGATTACACCAGATTTTAAATATGCAAAAGTATATGTTAGTATTCTAAATTCAAAGGATATGAAAAAAACGATGGAGGGTTTACAAACTTCTTCAGGTTTTATTCGTAGTCAAATTGCTAAAACAGTTAATTTAAGAATTACACCAGAATTAGTATTTGAATTGGATGATTCCTTGGCTTATGGAGAAAAAATCGATTCTATACTAAAGGAATTAAATAAAGATAAACAAAATAAAGATGAATAAAATTCTTACATGATAGAAAAAAGAATAGGAGAAGATTTATGAATACTCTAGATAATATGTTAGAAGAAATTAATAAGGCACAAACGATAGCTATATTAACGCATGAAAATCCAGATGGAGATGCAGTAGGAACTGCATTAGCGTTATATAATGCATTAAAAAATTATGGAAAAAATCCAGATATTATTATACCAGAATATCCGAAAATATTTGAATTCTTGCCAAGGGCTGATGAAATAAAGAAAGAATCTGCTATTGAAAAATATGATTTAGCGATTTCAGTAGATTGTGCAACAATGAGGATGCTTAATGGATTTTCAGAATATTTTGAGAATGCAAAAATGAAGATTTGTATAGATCACCATGGGACTAATACCATGTATGGTGACATAAATTTTGTTAATCCAGCTGCACCAGCCTGTGCACAAATCATGATTATTATTTTAGAACATTTTAAAATTGAAATTACACAAGAAATTGGAACTTGTATCTTGACAGGAATTATTACTGACACAGGTGGTTTTAAGTATTCTGGAGTAACAGCTGAAACTTTTGAATTTGTAGCCTGGCTATTGAATAAAGGAGTTAATGTTTCAAAAGTATATAAACAAGTATTACAAACAAGAACGAGACCAAATTTTGAGTTGAATCGTATTGCTACAAATAGATTAGAATTATTAGAAGAAGGAAGAGTTGCGTATACATATATTACAGAAGAAGATGAAAAAAAGGTAGGAGCAGGAAGCGGAGACCATGAAGGCATTGTGGAAATAGGAAGAGATATTGAAGGAGTAGAAGTATCTGTTTTCATTCGTGAAACTGATAAAGGATGCAAGGTTTCTCTTCGCTCAAATGAATATGTAAATGTTTCAGATGTATGTTTGTTTTTTGAAGGAGGCGGACATATTCGTGCAGCAGGAGCCTTAATACAGGGAACAATTGAGCAGGTTAAAGAAAAAATATTGTATCAGGTAAGAGCACAATTAAAATAGGGGGAAGATTATGGATGGAATCTTAGTGGTGAATAAACCAAAAGGATATACTTCTCATGATATTGTAGCTATTGTAAAAAAAATATATAAAGAGAAGGTGGGACATACTGGAACATTGGATCCAAATGCAACAGGAGTCCTTCCTCTTTTAATAGGAAAAGGAACAAAACTTTCCAGTTATTTAACAAATCATGATAAGGAATATAAAGTAATACTTAAGTTAGGTGTAAAAACAGATACGGCAGATGTGGAAGGTAAGATTATAGAAGAACAAGAATTAAATGAGAAATATATAAAAGAAAAATTGACAGAAGAAAATGTAAAAAAAGTTTTAAAATCTTTTTTAGGAGAACAGAAACAGATTCCACCAATGTATTCTGCAATTAAAGTAAATGGAAAAAAACTTTATGAATATGCAAGAAAAGGTGAAAAAGTAACGGTAGAACCTAGAAATATTAACATTTATGAGATTAAATTGATAGCGATTAATTTAAAGGAAAAAGAAATCGAATTTCAAGTAAAATGTTCAAAAGGTACATATATTCGTAGTTTATGTGAAGACATTGCACAGAAGTTAGAGACAGTTGGTTTTATGAAAGAACTTCAAAGAACGGCAGTAGGAGAGTTCTATTTAGATAATGCTATTTCTATAGAAACGTTGCAAGAAAATAAAGACAATATGAGTTTCTTAGAACAACAACTTATTGATTTGTCACTTTGTCACTTTGGGGACGTTCTTTAAAGTGACACTTTTGTCACTTGAGGGACAGACTTAAATAGGTTGTACTTAGAAGCCTAAGAAATATAAAAAAAGGGAAAATAAAATCTGATAGGTACAATATACAAATAAAAAATAAAAAGAATACTTTAAATGAAAATTGATTTAAATATTCAAATAAGGTATTCTTTTTTATGTTATTTTTAAAATTAACTTTGTAAGAAGAATTGTTACAAAAATGTCATAAAAGTGTAATAAAAATGAACAAAACAGTTGACTTTACTGATTTATTGTTATATAATATGAGAGCATGTTATTTAGCGATGAAGTAAGATGTGGCTACACAAAGTGTTAAGCTTTGATGGAGGGAACTCTTACAGAGTATGTCGTGGCTAAGACCAGGGCGGTAAGTTAAGCCATTTATTTAATGAATAAATGGTTATTATAAATGCAGACTTATCCCAAGTTTTTCATGCGAATTTGGGTTTTAATATTGGTAAATATAGAAACACCAGGATGCGTTTATAGCTTCCGACCTAAAATAAAATATATTTAAGGAGGGAATTTTTAATGGCAACAAAGAAGGAAAATACGGTAACAAGTGAAAAAATCAGAATAAGATTAAAGGCTTATGATCATGTAGTTTTAGAACAGTCTGCTGAAAAGATAGTAGATACTGCTAAAAAGACAGGAGCAAAGGTTTCAGGTCCTATTCCATTACCAACACAAAAGGAAATAATAACAATTTTGCGTTCTCCACATAAAGATAAAGATTCAAGAGAACAATTTGAAATGAGAACACATAAAAGAGTTATTGATATTCTTTATCCAACACAAAAAACTGTTGATAGTTTGATGAAAATCGATTTGCCAGCAGGTGTTGATATAGAGATTAAGTTGTAGTGTTAACGAGAGGCTTTTGAAAAAAAGCATCGAGTTTTACAGTCAACTTATGCAAAAGGAATACAAATGCTAAGGCATTTGCATACTGACGTTGTAACGGCAGAGCCTAACAACCTCAGCACCAATGCTGATATAACATTTTGAAAATAGATGAAATATAAAATATCAGCCAATAGGAGGAAAAATGAAAAAAGGATTAATTGGTAAAAAAATTGGAATGACTCAAATTTTTGATGAATCAGGAAAAGTTATTCCAGTAACAGTTATCGAAGCTGGACCTTGTGTAGTATCACAGGTTAAAACAGAAGAAACAGATGGTTATAATGCAATCCAATTAGGTTTTGGAGAAGTAAAAGCAAAGAAAGTTAATAAACCAGAAAAAGGACATTTTACAAAAGTAAATGTTACACCTAAGAAATATTTAAGAGAGTTTAGATTAGATTCAGTAGAAGAAGTAAAAGTTGGTGATGAATTAAAAGCTGACATTTTCACTGCTGGAGAAAAAGTAGATATACAAGGAACTTCAAAAGGAAAAGGATTCCAAGGTGTTATTAAACGTCATGGACAAACAAGAGGACCTATGGGACATGGTTCTATGTATCACAGAAGACCAGGTTCAATGGGATCAACTTCAACACCAGGTAGAGTTTATAAAGGTAAAAGATTACCAGGTCACATGGGAGTTCAAACAATTACAATTTTAAATCTAGAAGTTGTTAGAGTAGATTTAGATAAAAATGTATTATTAGTAAGAGGTAGTGTACCAGGAGCTAAAGGTGCAATACTAAAAATAAAATCAAGTGTTAAATCAAAATAGAAAGGGAGGAGAAACGAAATGCCTAAAATAGACGTATATGATATGGAAGGTAAAAAAGTTGACACAGTTAACTTAAAAGAAGAAATTTTCGGTATCGAACCAAATGAAGCTGTAGTACATAGTGTTTTAGTTAACTTTTTAGCTAATCAAAGACAAGGTACACAAAGTACAAAAACTAGAGCTGAAGTTCGTGGCGGTGGAAGAAAACCTTGGAAACAAAAAGGAACAGGTAGAGCAAGACAAGGAAGTATAAGAGCTCCACAATGGATTAAAGGTGGTATTGCTTTAGGACCAAAACCTCGTTCATATAAATACCAAGTAAATAAGAAAGAAAAGAGATTAGCAATTAAATCTTGCTTAAGCTCAAAAGTATTAGAAAAAGAATTAGTAGTTGTTAATAGTTTAACATTAAAAGAAATTAAGACAAAGGAAATGGCAAAAGCATTAACAAACTTAAAAGTAGAAGGAAAAACATTAATACTTTTACCTGAGAAAAATGAAACAGTACAAAAATCAGCAAGAAATATTGAAGGAGTTAAAACAACTCTAGTAAACACAATGAATGTATATGATTTATTAAAATATAAAAATCTTGTTGTAACTTTAGATGCTGTTAAGAAATTAGAGGAGGTGTACGCATAATGGTTGCAGAAGATGTTATTATTGCGCCAGTGATTACTGAAAAAAGTAGTGATGGGATTCAAGATGGAAAGTACACTTTTGAAGTAAACAGAAAGGCTACAAAGATTGATATAAAAAATGCAGTAGAAAAACTTTTTGAAGTAAAAGTATTAAATGTAAATACTGTAACTGTAAAAGGAAAAGAAAAAAGGGTTGGAAGAAATGTTGGAAAAACTTCTGACTGGAAAAAAGCAATTGTTACAATTGATACAAACGCATCTGAAAAGACATACATGTCAAAAGGTGGAAAAGAAACAAAAGTAACAAAGAAATATAAAGATTCAATTGATGAATTTATGGGAGCATAGATTAGTATTGAATTGTAATAAAAATATTGGGAAAGAACCCAGATAATAAAGAATATCTGCAAACGGAGCAGGAAAGAATCCGTCAATACCAAAAAAGGAGAGAATAAAACAATGGGAATGAAACATTTTAAAGCATATACTCCATCAAGAAGAAATATGACAGTATCTACTTACGAAGAAGTAACAAAGAAAACTCCTGAAAAATCATTGCTTGCAACAAAGAAGAAAAATTCAGGAAGAAATAGTTATGGTAGAATAACTGTAAGACACCAAGGTGGAGGAAATAGACAAAAATATAGAATTGTAGATTTTAAAAGAAATAAATTAGATATGACAGCTACTGTAATGGGAATTGAATATGATCCAAATCGTAGCAGTAATATTGCATTAATCCAATATGAGGATGGTGAAAAAGCATATATCTTAGCACCAGTCGGATTGAAAGATGGTGATAAAGTAGTATCTAGTGATAAAGCAGATATCAAACCAGGTAACTGCATGAGAATTGAAAATATACCAGTTGGTACTATGATTCATAATATAGAAATAAATCCAGGTCAAGGTGCAAAATTAGTAAGAGCAGCTGGACAGGAAGCACAATTAATGGCTAAGGAAGGAAAATATGCACACGTAAGACTTCCATCAGGAGAAATGAGATTAGTAATGTCAGTTTGTAAAGCAACAATTGGAACTGTTGGAAATCAAGATCATGAAAATGTTAAGTTGGGAAAAGCAGGAAGAACTAGACATTTAGGAGTTAGACCAACTGTAAGAGGTTCTGTAATGAACCCAGTAGATCACCCTCATGGTGGTGGTGAAGGTAGAGCACCAGTAGGACACGCAGGACCATTAACACCTTGGGGCAAACCAGCATTAGGATATAAGACAAGAGCTAAAAATAAAAATACAAATAAATTTATAGTAAAGAGAAGAAAATAAGGAGGGAAACTAAATGTCAAGATCAACTAAAAAGGCACCATATGTAGCACCTGAATTATTAAAAAGAATTGAAGCTATGAACGAGAGTGGAAAAAAAGAAGTACTTAAGACTTGGTCAAGAGCTTCT
Organism: uncultured Clostridia bacterium; assembly: GCA_947631745.1. Taxonomy (GTDB): domain Bacteria; phylum Bacillota; class Clostridia; order TANB77; family CAG-508; genus CALXVA01. The sequence goes on along the minus strand of CANRMM010000001.1, from coordinate 30,579 downwards.
ACAATATATCCACAAATGGTTGGTCATACAATCGCTGTTCATGATGGTAGAAAACATGTGCCTGTATATATTTCAGAAGAAATGATAGGACATAAATTAGGTGAATTTGCACCTACTAGAACATTTAAAGGACACTCAGGAGATAAGACAACAACTACAAAACAATAAGAAGTAGTATCGTTAAAAAATAGCAAGGAGGAAAGAAATGGAAGAGATAATACCAAGAGCAGAAGCAACCCTTAAATATGCTAGAATTTCAAGTAGAAAAGTCAAAATTGTAGCAGATTTAATTAAAGGGAAAAATGTTGATGAAGCATTAGCAATTGTAAAATATACTCCAAAAGCTTCATCAGAAATCATTGAAAAGTTATTAAAATCAGCTATTGCAAATGCTGAAAACAACCATAATATGACTCATGAAAAATTATATGTGTCTGAAATATATGCAAATCAAGGACCTACATTAAAGAGAATTAGACCTGCAGCAAAAGGTAGTGCTGTTAGAGTTAGAAAAAGAACAAGTCATATTACAATAGTATTAAAAGAGAGAGATTAATAGAGGAAAGAAAGGAGGACATTTACAAAATGGGACAAAAAATGGATCCACATGGATTAAGAGTAGGTATTATTAAAGATTGGAATTCAAAATGGTATGCAGATTCAAAAGATTTTGGTGATTACCTAGTAGAAGATCATAAGATTCGTGTGTATGTTAAGAAAAAATTATATCTAGCAGGAATTTCTAAAATAGAAATTGAAAGAACTGCTAAATTTGTAAAGGTAAATGTTTATACAGCAAAACCTGGTATCGTTATAGGTAAAGGTGGAAATTTAGCTGAAACTTTAAAAGCTGAATTGGAAAAAATGATTAATAAAGAAGTTAACTTAAATATCGTTGAGGTTAAAAATATTGATACAGATGCTCAATTAGTTGCAGAAAATATAGCTGGTCAATTAGAGAAGAGAGTTTCTTTTAGAAGAGCTATGAAACAATGTATGCAAAAAACTATGAAATCAGGTGCATTAGGAATTAAAACTTCAGTATCTGGAAGATTAGGTGGAGCAGATATGGCTAGAACTGAATTTTATAAAGAAGGTACTATACCTCTTCAAACTTTAAGAGCTGATATCGATTATGGATTTGCAGAAGCAGATACAACATATGGAAAAATCGGTGTAAAAGTTTGGATATATAAAGGAGAGGTTCTTCCAACTAAGAAAAATGTAGTGGAAGGAGGAGACAAATAATGCCATTAATACCAAAAAGAACAAAATATAGAAAACAACAAAAAGGTAGAAATAGAGGTAGAGCTACAAGAGGAAACAGAATTACAGATGGAGAATATGGATTACAATCTCTTGAAGCTGGACAAATTACGTCAAATCAAATAGAGGCTGCCCGTGTTGCTATGACACGTTATATCAAAAGAGGTGGTCAAGTTTGGATTAAAATATTCCCAGATAAACCAATTACAAGAAAACCTATTGGTACTCGTATGGGTAAAGGTAAAGGTGCTGTTGAATTCTGGGTTGCAAATGTAAAGCCAGACAGAATAATGTTTGAAATTGCAGATGTTACAGAAGATGTTGCAAGAGAAGCTTTAAGATTAGCTGCAAATAAACTATCTGTTAAGTGTAAATTTGTAAAGAAGGAAACTGAAGTAGGTGGTGAATTAGATGAAGATAAATAAAATCAAAGAAATGTCTTCACCAGATTTAGAAAAGGAATTAGGAGAATTAAAATCTGAATTATTCAAATTAAGATTTAGCCTAGCTACGCATGGACTAGATAATCCTATGAAAATAAAAGAAGTGAAGAAGGATATTGCAAGAATACAAACTGTATTAACAGAAAGAAAGATGGCAGAAAATAAATAGGAAGGAGAAAAATTATGGAGGAAAGAAATCTTCGTAAAACTATGATAGGCGTTGTTTCTTCAAATAAAATGGATAAAACAGTTGTAGTATCTGTTCAAACAAGTGAGAAACATAAAACTTATGGAAAAGTTCAAAAGAGAACATATAAGTTAAAAGCTCATGACGAAGAAAATGCTTGTCAAATCGGTGATAAAGTAAAAGTAATGGAAACTAGACCTCTATCAAGAGATAAGAGATGGAGAGTTGTTGAAATACTAGAAAAGGCAGAAATCAAATAATTTAAAGGAGGAAATATTATCATGGTACAACAACAAACAATTTTAAAAGTTGCTGATAATACTGGTGCTAAAGAGATTATGTGTATCAGATGTCTAGGTGGTTCTTATAGAAAATATGCTAGAATCGGTGATATCATAGTTGCTTCTGTTAAAACTGCAACACCAGGTGGCGTTGTAAAAAAAGGTGATGTTGTAAAAGCTGTAGTTGTAAGAACAAAGAAACCTACTAGAAGAGCAGATGGTTCTTATGTAAGATTTGATGAAAATGCAGCTGTTATTATAAGAGAAGATGGAACACCAAGAGGAACTCGTATATTTGGACCTGTTGCAAGAGAATTAAGAGAAAAAGATTATATGAAAATTCTTTCACTTGCCCCAGAAGTTCTTTAAGCCGTTAGCGATAATGTCTAGTAGACATTAGAGCGTTACGGATAAAAGATGCGAAAACTTAAAATTTGTTAGCGAAGACAGCCCTTAGGCTGGATGAGCAATACAAAGTATTAATCGTAGCTTCAAAAAAGTGAAACGGAAGTTGTAGCTTCTTTAAGCTACAAGTAGTTGCATCTAATCAAAAAGAGTTCATAAAATCTAAGATTAAAGAGGTGAAAATAATAAATGAGAATCAAAAAGGGAGATACAGTTAAAGTTTTATCAGGAAATGATAAAGGAAAAACTGGTGAAGTTTTAGAAGTAATACCAAAAACAGAAAAAATCATTGTAAAAGGCATTAATGCTAGAAAAAAACATATAAAAGCTAGAAAACAAGGCGATGAAAGTGGTATTATACCAGTTGAATGTGCTATTCATAGTAGCAAAGTAAATGTTGTATGTCCAAAATGCAATAAAGCAACAAAAGTTGGATATAAAATAGAGAAAGATGAAAAAGTACGTGTTTGTAAAAAATGCGGAGCAAAATTGAAGTAATAGAAGGAAGGAGGTCTATTTAGACTTATGGAAATATTAAGAGAGCAATATGAAAAAGAAGTTAAATCAGCGTTAATGAAAAAATTTAACTATAAATCAGTAATGGAAATTCCAAAACTAGAAAAAATAGTTATTAATATAGGTTTAGGAGACACAAAAGATAATCCTAAATCATTGGAAAATGCTATTAATGATTTGACTTTAATAACTGGTCAAAAACCAATTATTACAAAGGCCAAAAAAGCAATAGCAGCCTTCAAAATAAGAGAAGGAATCAACATGGGATGTAAAGTTACTTTAAGAAAAGATAAAATGTATGATTTTGCATACAAATTATTTAATGTAGCACTTCCAAGAGTTAGAGATTTTAGAGGAGTTTCAACAAATTCGTTTGATGGTAGAGGAAATTATTCAATGGGAGTTAAAGAACAATTAATTTTCCCAGAAATCGAATATGACAAAATTGATAAAATTAGAGGTATGGATATCATATTTGTAACAACTGCTAAAACAGACGAAGAAGCTAAAGAATTGTTATCTCTATTAGGAATGCCATTTAAAAACTAATTAAAATGAAAGGAGAAAAAAATGGCTAAAAAATCTTTAAAAGTAAAACAACAAAGAACACAAAAATATCAGACAAGAGAATATAATAGATGTAAAATTTGTGGAAGACCACATGCATATATTAGAAAATTTGGAATTTGCCGTGTATGCTTTAGAGAATTAGCTCATAAGGGAGAAATTCCTGGAGTTAAGAAAGCTAGCTGGTAAATCTAATTTAACAAGAACCAGAGTCTTGTGTTGTCAAGCTACATAAAGATACACTAGTTTTAGTTAAATTAATATGGCAAATTATTAAAAAGGAGGGAAAAGATTTGAATACAACTGATCCAATAGCAGATATGCTAACAAGAATTAGAAATGCAAATAGTTCAAAACATAAAACAGTTGATGTACCTGCTTCAAATATGAAGAAAGCTATTGCTGATATTCTATTTAAAGAAGGATATATTACATCATTTGAAGAAATAGATGATTCTCATCAAGGAATTTTAAGAATCACTTTAAAATATGATGAAAAAGGTGCAAGAGTTATTGATGGATTAAAAAGAATTAGTAAACCAGGATTAAGGGTGTATGCATCAAAAGATGAATTACCACAAGTTTTAAATGGTTTAGGTATTGCACTTATTTCAACATCAAAAGGAATAAAAACAGACAAAGAAGCAAGAGCAGAAGGCCTAGGAGGAGAAGTTCTAGCTTACGTATGGTAGAAAAGGAGGGAAAACCAAGATGTCAAGAATAGGAAATAAACCTATTGATGTACCACAAGGTGTAGAAGTTAAAATAGAAGGACATCATATTACAGTAAAAGGTCCAAAAGGTACACTAGAAAAGGACTTACATAAAAACATGGAAGTTACTTTAGATGGTAATGTTATCACTGTAAAGAGACCAGATGATGAACCAGGAAATAGAAGTTTACATGGTTTAACAAGAACATTAATTAACAACATGATTCAAGGTGTTGTAAATGAATATAAAAGAGATTTAGAAATCAATGGTGTTGGTTATAGAGCTCAAAAGAAGGGAAATAAATTAGTAATGAACTTAGGTTATTCACATACAGTAGAGATGGATCCACCAGCAGGTATTACTTTTGATGTTCCAGACGCTAACCACATTACTGTAAGAGGAATTGATAAAGAATTGGTTGGTCAAACAGCAGCTGTTGTAAGAACAAAGAGACCACCTGAAGTATATAGAGGAAAAGGTATTAAATATGCAGAAGAGCATATTAGACGTAAGGAAGGTAAAGCAGGTAAGAAATAAAACCTGAAATATAAATAAGTAATTGTAATTGAAGTAAATCAGGGCTGTTACTCTGGTTAGAAAGGAGAAAAAAATGATTACAAAAATTGATAGAAAGGCAGAAAGAGATAGAAGACATTTAAGAGTACGTAGAAAAGTTTCTGGAACAGCAGAAGCTCCAAGACTTTGTGTATATAGAAGTAATAGTAATTTATATGTACAAATTATTGATGATGTAGCTGGAAAAACTTTAGCACAAGCTTCAACATTAGATAAAGAAGTAAAAACAAAGCATGCTAATAAAGAAGCAGCTAAGGAAGTAGGAGCTTTAATTGCTAAAAGAGCAGGAGAAAAGAAAATAAAATCAGTTGTTTTTGATAGAGGTGGATATATTTACCACGGAGTTGTTCAAGAATTAGCTGATGCCGCAAGAGAAGGTGGCTTGGAATTCTAATAGCCGTGCGAACGAAGTGAGCTTACGGATATTAGATGCAAAAAATCTAAGATTTTTTGCAAACATTAGTAAAGCAAAAATAAAGTGTAAGATTTTTTGCAAACATTGTTTAAGATAAGGAGGAAAATGAAAGTGCAATCAGAAAATACATCTGAATTAAAAGAAAAAGTTGTAGCAATTAACAGAGTTGCAAAAGTTGTAAAAGGTGGAAGAACTTTTAGATTTAGTGCTGTTGTTGTTGTTGGCGATGAAAATGGTCATGTAGGTGTAGGTAATGGTAAAGCAGCTGAAGTTCCAGATGCTATAAAGAAAGCAATAGAAGAAGCTAAGAAAAATTTAATAGAAGTTGCTATTGTTGGAACAACTATACCTCATGAATATGTTGGTAAATTTGGTAGTGCTAATGTTTTATTAAAACCAGCTGAAGAAGGTACTGGAGTTATAGCAGGTGGTAGTGTAAGACCTGTTCTAGAACTTGCTGGATATAAAGACATTAGAACAAAAGTTATTGGAACAAATAATCCAAGAAATGTAGTATATGCTACACTTGAAGGATTAAAGGCAATGAAAACTGCAGAGCAAATTGCTAAAAAAAGAGGAAAAAAAGTAGACGAAATTTTATAATAATAAGGAGGTGTAACTCAAAATGAAATTAGACGAATTAAAACCAGCACAGGTAGCCACAAAGAGAACAAGAGTGGGACGTGGTATTGGTTCAGGTTTAGGAAAAACTTCTGGAAAAGGACATAAAGGTCAAAAAGCAAGATCTGGTGGAGGAGTTAGACGTGGATTCGAAGGTGGTCAAACACCATTATATAGAAGATTACCAAAAAGAGGATTTACAAATATCAATACTAGAAATTATACAGAAGTAACTTTAACAATGCTTAATAAATCAACAGTCGAAGAAGTTACAGCAGAAACTTTAATTAAAGATAGAATTATCAGCAAAGCAAACGATGGAATCGTTATCCTTGCAACTGGTAAATTAGATAAAAAATTAACAGTTAAGGCTGTAAGATTTACTAAAGCTGCTAAAGAAAAAATAGAAGCTTTAGGAGGAAAGGCAGAGGTGATTTAGTTGTTTAAAACAATAAAAAATGCACTAAAAACGCCAGACGTTAGAAAGAAAATATTATATACATTATTATTAATTGTTATCTTTAGATTTGGATGCTGGATAACAGTTCCAGGAGTAGATACATTCACACTTGCTGAATATATGAGAACTTCAAATAACGGAATGGCAGGACTTATTGATATGATTTCAGGAGGAGCTTTTTCAAGATTTTCTATTTTTGCAATGTCAATAAGCCCATATATTACAGCATCAATCGTAATACAATTATTAGCTATGGTTATACCTGCTTTGGAAAGATTAACTAAAGAAGGTGGAGAAGAAGGAAGAAGAAAGATAAATAAGTATACTAAAATCTTAACAGTTGTACTAGCTTTAATTGAAGGAATTGGATTATATTTATCATATAGTTCTACAGGAATATTTATGGAAGCTAGTTTCTTAAATGGATTTATAGTTGTTATTTCATTAATGGCAGGAACAGCATTACTTATGTGGCTAGGTGATGAAATCACTAACAAAGGAATTGGAAATGGTATTTCTATGATTATTTTTGTTGGTATTATTGCAGGACTTCCACAAGTATTAGGAACATTCTGGAACCTATTAAGTGGAGCAGCAGGAACTACTTTTACAGTAGGATTATTAATGACATTAGGAATTATTATTGGAGCAATTATTTTGGTATCAGGAGTTGTATTTGTACAAGAAGCTGAAAGAAAAGTTCCAGTACAATATTCAAAAAGAGTTGTAGGAAGAAAAATGGTAGGAGCACAAAATACACATATTCCATTAAAACTTGCTATGGCAGGAGTAATGCCTATTATCTTTGCTTCATCATTTATGACATTCCCAGCAATGATTATTCAAATGTTTGCACCAAATATTGCAACTGAAACAGGATTTTGGGCAGTTATTTATAAATTTTCAATAGCAACTTCAACTACAACTATAGGAACTGAAACATTACCAATGGGATACACAATTGCTAATGCTTTAGTATATATTCTATTAATTGTTGGATTTACATTCTTCTATACATATGCTACATTTAATCCAGCAGAAGTTTCAAATAATATTAAGAGAAATGGTGGATTTATACCAGGTATTAGAGCCGGTAAACCAACAACAGATTATCTGTCATCAATTATTGGAAAATTAACTTGGTTTGGAGGTTTATTCTTAGCCATTATTGCAATTCTTCCAATGCTAGTTAGATTCATTCCAGGATTAGACTTAGCATTTGGTGGAACTTCAATCTTAATTGTTGTGGGTGTTGCACTTGAAATGGTACAACAATTAGAGTCACAACTTGTTATGAGACATTATAAAGGATTCTTAGAATAATATAAAATTATCAGAGGACAGGTGGCAAAATCAATTGCTGTTTGCCTCTGATTGTGTTTAATTATTAAAGATAAAACCATATAGAGAGGTAAGAATATTATGTATATAGTAATGTTAGGAGCACCTGGTACTGGGAAGGGTACCATTGGAAAAATATTATCTCAAGATATGAACTTAAAACATTTGTCAACAGGAGATATTTTCCGTGAACAAATTAGTAATCAAACAGAGCTTGGAAAAAAAGCTGAAGGATATATGAAGCAAGGACTATTAGTTCCAGATGATGTTACAATGGGAATGATTAAGGCTCGCCTATCTGAAGATGATGTAGCGGATGGAGCAATATTAGATGGATTTGCTAGAACAGCTGTACAAGCAAAAGCTTTATCAGAATTTTTAACAGAAAAAAGGCCGAATCAATCTCAAATTGCCATTGAACTTAATGTGCCTGATGATGTAATTGTAAAAAGACTAGCTGGCAGATTAACTTGTTCAAATAAATCTTGTGGAGCAATTTATAATTTGGAAACAAGACCTCCAAAGGAAAAAGGAATTTGTGATATTTGTGGTAGTAAATTGGTAAAAAGAGATGATGATAATGAGGAAACTGTAAGAAAAAGATTGGTAGTATATCATCAAAATTCACAAGAATTATTAGACTTTTATAAAGGAAACAATACATTATATTCTGTTTGTCCAAAAAATTTGGATGAGGCTGTTAATAATATAAAAGAGCATTTAAAAGGAAGTAATTAGATTGGTAACAATAAAATCAAAAAAGGAAATAGAATTGATGAAAGAGGCTTGTAGAATTACAAGCCTAGTATATAAAGAAATAGAAAAAGTTATTAAACCAGGTATGTCCACTTTGGAACTTGATAAGTTTGCTGAGAAAGTGATTCATGAAAATGGAGGAATACCTGCACAAAAAGGTTATCCAAGTGGAATGAGGGGAGTTCCTAATTTCCCTGCCACTCTATGCATTTCTATTAATGATGAGGTTATTCATGGAATTCCATCTGCCCATAAAATTATTCATGATGGAGATTTAGTGAGTGTAGATTTGGTTGTATGTAAAAATGGATTTAATGGTGATGCAGCAAGGACTTTTATTGTTGGTAATGCTTCAAAAGAGGCTAAAAACTTGGTAGAAGTTACAAAACAGGCATTTTTTGAGGGAATTCAATATGCAAAACCAGGAAATCGTATTGGAGATATTTCTCATGCAATAGGAGAATATGTAGAAAAAAATGGCTATAGTGTTGTTCGAGAATTTCAGGGACATGGTATTGGAAGAGAAATGCATGAAGATCCAGGAATACCAAACTATGGAAAAGCTGGTAAAGGCATAAGGCTAGAGCCAGGAATGACTTTAGCAATTGAACCAATGGTAATAGCAGGAAAACATGATATCTATCAAGATGAAGATGGGTGGACAATTTTAACAGATGATGGAAGCTTATCTGCACATTATGAAAATACGATTTTAATTACTGAAAAAGAACCAGAAGTATTGACATTGGTTTAATTCTATAGTATAATATCAAAGATATTGTTTTAAAATAGAGAATTGTCTATATGGAGGATTATATGTCAAAAGAAGATGTTATAGAGGTAGAAGGAACAGTTATAGAAACTTTACCTAATACTAATTTTAAAGTTGAGCTAGAAAATGGACATCAAATATTAGCTCATATCTCTGGAAAATTAAGAATGAATTATATTAAAATTCTTCCAGGGGATAAGGTAAAAGTAGAGTTATCACCTTATGACCTTACTCGTGGTAGAATTACATGGAGAGCAAAATAATCTTCAAATATAAGTATAAAACAAGTTAAGTTGAGGTGAAAGAAATGAAAGTAAGACCATCTGTAAAGAAAATATGCGAAAAATGTAAAGTAATAAAAAGAAAAGGTGTCATTAGAGTTATCTGTGATAACCCAAAACATAAGCAAAGACAAGGATAATTAAAATTGGTAATAACACAAATCTTAAGATTAGCGGCTGTAGCTTTATATATGATTGATAGGTCATATATAAGGTTATATATCAGATTTGTGTTTTATATATTGTTTGTAATGTTTTTAAAGATCGGTATTTAACCGATGCATTTCACCTTTAATGGCGTACAAACAAAAATTAACTAAAAAAAGAAAATTAATTGGAGGTGCAAGGAAAATTATGGCTCGTATAGCAGGCGTAGATTTACCTAGAGAAAAAAGAGTTGAGGTTGGATTAACATACATTTATGGTATTGGTTTAGCCAGCTCACAAAAAATATTAAAGGATGCAAAAGTAAGTCCAGATGTTAGAGTAAAAGATTTAACAGATGACCAAGTACAAGCAATTAGAAAAGCTATGGATGGTTATAAAGTAGAAGGAGACTTACGTAGAGAAGTTGCTTTAAATATTAAAAGATTAACAGAAATTGGTTGTTATAGAGGAATTAGACATAGAAAAGGTCTTCCAGTAAGAGGCCAAAGAACAAAAACAAATGCTCGTACAAGAAAAGGACCAAGAAAATTAGTAAGCAAGAGCAAAGCAGCAAAATAGTAAGTAAATTAAAGGTTATAAAAGTACAGGTTTGAAATTCAAAAAGGAGGAAAATAAGAAAATGGCTACAAAGAATGTAACAAAGAAAGTAACTAGAAGAAAAGATAGAAAAAACATTGAAAAAGGAATGGCTCATATTCATTCTAGTTTTAATAATACAATAGTTACAATTAGCGATACACAAGGTAATGTTTTATCTTGGGCAAGTGCTGGAGAATTAGGATTCAAAGGTTCAAGAAAAAGCACACCGTTTGCAGCTGGTGAAGCAGCAGAAACAGCAGCTAAAGCAGCTATGGAACATGGATTAAAAACAGTAGAAGTATATGTAAAAGGTCCAGGTTCAGGACGTGAAGCAGCTATTAGGTCATTACAATCAGCAGGATTAGAAATTAGTAGTATTAAGGATGTAACTCCAATACCACATAATGGTTGTAGACCACCAAAAAGAAGAAGAGTATAATTTTTAAGGAAGGTGAAATTTTAAAATGGCAAGATATAAAGACGAACAATGCCGTATTTGTCGTAGAGAAGGACAAAAGTTGTTCTTAAAAGGCACAAGATGTTACACAGATAAATGCAGTATTTCAAGAAGAAACTATGCTCCAGGACAAAATGGACAAAAAAAGAAAAAACTTTCAGAGTATGGAACACAGTTAAGAGAAAAACAAAAAACAAAAGCATTTTATGGTGTAAATGAAAAACAATTTAGAAAATATTTTGATATGGCTTCTAAAACAAGAGGAAAAACTGGTGAAGTTTTACTTCAAATACTAGAAAGCAGATTAGATAATGTAGTATATAGATTAGGATATGGAAGTTCAAGAGCTCAAGCTAGAATGCTTATTACACATGGTGCTTTTGAAGTAAATGGTCAAAAAGTAGATATTCCATCATATTTAGTAAAAGCAGGAGATATTGTTAGTGTAAGAGAAATCAGAAAAGATAATGGAGCAATTAAGGTAAATGTTGAAGCCAATGGCGCAAGACCTGTTCCAGAATGGTTAGAAAAGGATGCAAAAAAATTAAGTGGAAAAGTAGTAAGATTAGCAGAAAGAGCAGATGTTGACTTACCAGTAGAGGAACACTTAATAGTAGAGCTTTACTCAAAATAATCGGCTGAGAAGTGATATGTTTCTAAATTTAGGAGGTAAAAATGATAGAATTTGAAAAACCAAATATTAAATGCTTAGAAATTGGCAAGGATGGCAATTATGCAAAATTTGCTTGTGAACCATTAGAAAGAGGATATGGTATTACAATCGGAAATTCATTAAGAAGAATATTGCTATCATCACTTCCTGGAAGTGCTATTACAAGCATAAAAATAGATGGAGTTCTACATGAGTTTTCTACAGTTAAAGATGTAGTAGAGGATGTTCCAGAAATAGTTGTTAATTTAAAAAGTGTTAGATTAAAACTAGATAAAAATGAAGAAAAAATGCTAAGAATAGATTTTAAAGGACCAGGAGAAGTAAAAGCAGGAGATATTATTACAGATGGTACAGTAGAAGTATTAAATCCAGATTTACATATTGCAACTGTTGGAGAAGGCGGAAATTTAAAAATGGAGCTTACAGCAGAAATGGGAAGAGGATATAATACTGCTGAAAAGAACAAAAAACCTGAACAAGCTTTAGGAGTATTACCAATAGATTCAATTTTTACACCAGTAAAGAAGGTAAACTATGCGGTAGAAAATACCAGAGTTGGTCAAAGAGTAGATTATGATAGATTAACAATTGAAGTTTGGACAGATGGAAGCTTAAAACCATATGAAGCATTAAGCTTAGCTGCAAAAGTTATGACGGGACATTTAGATTTATTTATAGATTTATCAGAAACTGCAAAGAATACACAAGTTATGGTTGAAAAAGAAGAAACAAAGAAAGAAAAAGTTCTAGAAATGTCAATTGAAGATTTGGAACTATCAGTAAGATCATTCAATTGCTTGAAAAGAGCTGGAATTTCAACTGTTGAAGATTTAACAAATAGAACTATAGCAGATATGATGAAAGTAAGAAATTTAGGTAAGAAATCATTGGATGAAGTAACTAATAAGCTACATTTATTAGGTTTAGATTTTATAAGAGATGAAGAATAGAAAATTAAGGAGGGAAATACAGTGGCAGTAAATAGAAAGTTAGGCAGAACAACAGACATTAGATTAGCAATGTTAAAATCACAAGCTACAGACTTAATATTACATGGAAAAATCGAAACAACTGAAGCTAGAGCAAAAGAGACAAAAGCAATAGTTGATAGTATTATTGCACTTGCTATTAAAGAAAAAGACAATTTTGAATTAGTAGATGTTAAAGTTTCTAAGGCAAAATTAGATAGTAAAGGTAATAAAGTAACTGAGCTTGTAAAGAGCAAAAATGGTAAAGAATATCTAAGAGTAGTAAGAGAAGAAACTACTGAAAAGAGACAAAAAGATATGCCTTCAAGATTAAATGCAAGAAGAAAAATTATGACAAAATTAAATAAAGTTAAAGATAGTGAAGGAAAAAATATAGATTTAGTTGCAAAATTATTTGAAGATATTGCTCCAAAATATGCAGAGAGAGTTGGAGGATATACACGTATCCTAAAACTTGGACAAAGAAGAGGAGATGCAGCTGAAAAGGTTATATTAGAATTAGTTTGATATAAAGAGTTGTATAAAAGAAAAAATGAGAGATTTTTTAATCTCTTATTTTTTTGCCTAATTTTTTATGAATACATTTTTCTAACACAAAAAGTAAAAAAGTTCATATAATATAAAAGGAATACTGAAAGAAGGGATAATATGTTGGATTTTTTCATTTATGGAATCTTTTGGGTATTGGCCTTGTATGGGCTATTTGAGGTTATCAAAAATATAATATATATATGTACATATACAAAATTGAAATCAGATGGAATTTATATGATTATTGCTGCTAAAAATCAAGAAGAAAAGATAGAGTGTTTTTTAAGGAGTATTTTATTTCGTTTGATTTATGGAAAAGAAGAATATGTAAAAAATATTATTGTAACAGATTTAGATTCTGTTGATGATACAATGAAGATTTTGAATCGACTCAGCACAGAATACGAGTGTGTTAAGCCAATACAATGGAAGGATTGTAAAGAGTTAATGGATAGTATAGATAAATCTTAAAAAGCATAAAAAAATTCCCCCATCAGTCACATTGTGACTGGAGGGGGAGTAATCGTTCTTTAGGAATTCGCTCGAACGATTATTAGTTTGTAATTTCTACTATGCAGATGCCATCTTCTACAGACCACTTGACATTATAGCCTAATTCTTGAATAATAATGCGAATGGGCACTAAAGTGGTATCGTTACGTACGAAAGGTGCAACTTCTATTTGCTTGTATGTGCCATCAACCCAATAAGTTGTGTTACCAATCCAGAGTATCATTGTTGAGCCATCTCTTCTGACGACTACTCGCTTAGGATATTCAGGACTCCATTCAGTAACACACCCAAAATATTCTGAAACTATCTTTAAAGGAACAAATGTGACACCAGGAGATTTTACAGTTGCGCTACAGTACTGACAGTCAACTTGCGTTCCGTTTAGTCTCAGCAACCCCGGAGTCTCTCCGTTGTTGTTTAGAAAAACGTTATTGCCATAGGTTACAAGCTTGTAATCATAGCGCTCTGCCCAATCTTCCAGGCGGGACTCTTCATATCCTTCACTGAAAAATGTGTTTTCTGTCTCTTTAGGAAAGAGAGCAGGAATATCATTAGAAGGAAGGAAAATCAATGCTGTGCCGGAATTGTCCTTTGAGAAGGCGTTCCTAACATAAACGTTGACGCCAGTTACACGTACTCCATTTACATACACAACAGCTAATGTGTCGGCATCAGTAGGCCGATTAGTTGGATTGTTAGTACCATTTCCAGTACTATTATTATTGCTGTCATTGTTACTATTGTTTTCCGGCTCAGGGAGCGGAAGAACAGGAATGGTGTCGTCGTCATCATCAGGGATCCAAAGATCACCATCATCAGAATTATTATCATTGGAATCATTATCAGAGGGATCATCATCTGGAACCCAAAGGTTACCTCCATCAGTACTACCATAATTGATGATGTAAAGACAACCATCTTCAAAATAGACGTCCTTGGCGTAAATCGAAGCCCAATAAGCTAAGTCGTAGGGAGCATCTCCCAAAATATCACGAGGAAGCTCGGCAATTACAGGAATGCATTGGCAGAGATTCTCGTACGAAACCAAAAATATGATTTCGCCAGTAGAAGAATCTACGAGAACATAGTCAGGGGTGATGATAGTGTATTCTCCATCTACAACAATAGTAGGAATGTCGGAATCGGAATCAGAATCGGTGTCGTCCACAATGGACAGAGCGTGAGCACTAGTCCCAAGGGACAGCATCATGGTCAGGGTCAGGATGAGGCACATAAGCCTCCGAAATTTGTTTTTCACTGTACAAACCTCCTTAAACATTGAGCCAAAAGTTATATATGTAAACATACAAAAGGGACTGCTAGGAATTCCACCTCTTGTATGAGAAAAAAGGGAAAGAATGTTATTTAACATTCTTTTTATGCAACATTTCTGTTGACACCATTATATTATACCATAAAATGTAATAATTTTCAAATTATGTTAATAATATCTTGATTAATCATAAAAATACATATAAAATAGTGAAAAAAGTAGAGAGGTTTTTGACTTTGGAAATTACAGGAGAAGTAAAGGAAATTATTTATAAAAATGAACTTAATAGTTATTGCATTGCTGAATTTGAAACAGATAATGAAGAAATTACAATTGTGGGATATCTTCCATTTATAAATGTAGGAGATACTATTAAGGCAATAGGAAATATGGTAGAACATCCTGAATATGGGGAGCAATTTAAAATAGATACTTTTGAAAAAGTATTGCCACAAAGCTTGGATGCTTTGGAAAGATATTTGTCAAATGGTACTATTAAAGGAGTAGGACCATCTACAGCAAAGAAAATTATAGAAACATTTGGAGAAGAAACTATTCATGTGTTTAAAATGGAACCAGAAAAATTAGCACAAATTAAAGGAATTACAAAGGATAGGGCATTTGAAATAGCACAAAGCTTTATTGAAAATTGGGAAATTTGGCAAATAGTTGGTTTCTTAGATAAATTTGGAATAGGACCACAAAGTGCGGAGACAATTTATAAAAAATTAGGTGTTAATGCAATGGAAGAAATACAGGCTAATCCATATTTATTGGTTGATTTAGTGAATAAAGTGGATTTTAGTCAAATTGATAAAATGGCATTAGATATTGGAATGGATATTACAAATGAAAAACGTATTAGAAGTGGAATAAAGCATGCTCTTGTTTTAATTACTTATAATGGTCATTGCTCTGTTTTATATGATAATCTTATTCAATTCGTGAAGAATCTTTTGCATATAGAAGAGGAATATATTGAAAATGTTTTAATTAATATGAAAGCAAAAGATGAACTAGTTATTGTGGATATAGAAGATAAAGAATGGGTTTATTTAATGCCATATTATAAGGCTGAAAAAGCAGTTGCGGAAAAATTAATAACATTGGATAGATATAAAAATATTAAATATATTGATAGGTTTAAGAACGAATTAGAGTTGGTTGAAAAGCAGTCTAATATTCAATTGTCAGATATGCAAAAGGAAGCAATTAAAGCTATAAATGAAAATAATGTGTGTGTTATAACCGGTGGACCTGGAACGGGAAAAACTACTATTATAAAAACTATAATAGAATTGTACAAACAGAATAATATGAAACCAGTTCTTTGTGCTCCTACAGGTAGAGCTGCAAAGCGAATGACGGAAACAACAGGAAGCGAGGCAAAAACACTACATAGGCTTTTAGAAATAGGTAGTATTGTTTCAGATGATACTCAAAATGTAAATATGGATTTTTCAGTTGCTCCTATAGATGCAGATATTATTATTGTAGATGAGATGTCTATGGTAGATATTTTTTTAATGAATTATTTGTGCAAGGCAATTTATAATGGAACCAAATTAGTGCTGGTTGGAGATGTTAATCAGCTTCCTTCTGTGGGACCTGGAAATGTATTAAAAGATATTATTGAGTCAGAAACAATTACAACAATTACTCTTAATAAAATTTTTAGACAGGCTGCTAAAAGTAAAATTATAGTGAATTCACACAGAGTAAATGATGGGGATGGGTTTATTTCAAAAGAAGAAATGGAAGAAAATTATCTAGAGGATTTCTTTTATATAGATGAAGGAAATAAAAGTAAAATATTATATCAAGTAATTTCACTAAGTGGAGAAAGATTAAAAAAATATGGAGATTATGACTTTTTACGTAATATACAAGTAATAACACCAACTAAAAAAGGTGAACTAGGAACAAAAGAATTAAATAAGCAGTTACAAGAAACTGTAAATCCGGCAGACGAGACGAAAAAAGAAAGAAAATTTGGAGAAACTATTTTCCGTGAGGGAGATAGAATTATGCAAATAAAAAACAATTATGAAATGTATTGGGAAAAACATGGAAATACCTTTGAAACAGGTAGTGGCGTTTTTAATGGGGAATTTGGTACTATTGAAAATATTAATGAAAAAGAAAAGCAAATGCAAATTCGATTTGATGATGATAAGTTAGCATGGTATCAATTTAATGAGTTGGAACAAATAGAGCATGCTTATGCTATTACTGTGCATAAATCTCAAGGTAGTGAATTTGATGTCGTTATTATGCCAATTAGTCAAACTGCACCGATGTTATTAACGAGAAATCTACTATATACAGGTATGACAAGAGCTAAGAAACTTCTTATTATTATAGGAAATAAAAATATTGTAAATTTTATGATTCGTAATGTTGATAATAAAAAAAGAAATACGGGATTAGCATATCAATTGCAATGTATTTAATTTAATATTCGGGGGCAAATTAAGGAGGTTTTATGAACTTTTTAAATATTGTCCTCGATTTTATTTTTCCATCAAGTTGCGGAATATGTGGTATTTTAGGACAAGGATATTTATGCAAAAAATGTGAAGAAGAGTTACAAAAATATATGTATCAAAATGATAAACAGATTAATGATATATTTCATTTATTGAAATATGAAGGGCTAATAAGACAGAAAATGATTGCTTATAAATTTAATGATAAAGCATATTTATATAATTTATTTTCTTGTTTAGTTTTAAATTGTGAAAGTGCTTGTGATTTTTTTAAGAGATATGATATGATTTTACCGGTTCCTGTTCATGCAAAAAGAAAAAGAGAAAGAGGATATAATCAAAGTGAATTAATTGCTAAAAAAGTAGCAAAGGATTTAAAGATTGAAATACAGACAGATGTTATAGAAAAAATAATTAATACACAACCACAAAGTACATTAGGAAAAGAAAAACGATTAAAAAATGTTAAAAATGTATATATAGTAAAGAATATACACAAAATAATTGGAAAGAGAATTGTTATTTTAGATGATATTTATACAACAGGTGCAACAACTCAAGAATGCAAAAATATATTATTAGATTCTGGTGCAAAGAGAGTTGGAATTTTTACAATAGCAAGAGACTAATGAAAAAGCATTACGACAAAAAATAAAAAAATTCACGAAAAATTCATTGAAGAAAAAAGATACTTTATGATAAAATATAAGAGTGTTAGATAAAACAAAAGAAAGGATATGAAATATGGAAGATTTAGTAGAAAGCATATTAGATTATATTCGTTCTGATTATACAGATTATGCCATTATGATTAATGGTGAATGGGGAAGCGGAAAAACATATTTTTGGAATCATAAGATAAAACCTAAAATTGAATCTATGCAATTAAATGGAAAACAGTATACAGCCATTTATATGTCTTTGTATGGTATTTCAAACTTAGAGGAAATTAGTAAAAAAATCTTTATTGAAACTACGCAATTAATGGATAAAAACTTGAAAAAATTTATGGATGCAAGTGGAGTTAGTACTATTCCAGAATATGCAAAAACAGGCTTAGACATGGCTAATTTCTTTGGTGTAACCCAAAATGGAGATAGGATTGATTATGCAGAATTTTTCTCAACTGATGATAAAGTGCTTTGTTTTGATGACTTAGAGAGAGCTAATGTAGATGTTATCGACATATTAGGATATATTAATAACTTTGTAGAACATGATCATATTAAAACAATTATTATATGTAATGAAAAAGAGTTGTCTACCAAATTAAAAAATAGTAATTTGGAAATGAAGACATTTATTGCAACATATTTATTAGATAAACAGAATCAATTAAATGAAAAAACAGATAAACCAATGGTAGAGAGAATTCGTGATACTATTGAGTATGTTTTTGATAAAGCAAATGATTATGAGAGAATCAAAGAAAAATTAATTGGTGAAACTTTTGAATATGCACCAGAGTTTAATTATATAATTAATGGTTTGTTAATGCGTTATGAAAAATATCCAGATTTAATTCGTTTCTTAAGAGAGAATACAAATTTAATTATTTCTACATTTAATAAAAGTGGAACAAGAAATTTAAGAATTTTGAAACACTCTTTAACGAATTTTAAAAAGATATTTGATATGGTTAATAAAGCATATCCTAATACAAACAATAGAATTTTACAAACAATGCTTATTTTTACAATTGCTATTTCATTTGAAATTAAAGCCGGAAAAATTACAAAGGATAAGTTTGTTAACATTAATAATAATGAAGAATATAAAGCTATTTTAGTATCTTCAAGGGTATTTATGGATAATAGACAGTTTTATATCAAAGAATTTGATAATAACTATTATTATAATTTTAAAGCTGAATATCGTTTCTTTAAATTTATTGAAATTTATGTACGTACTCGTATTTTTGATATGAAAGTATTTAAAGAAGATATGGAAGTTATCATTAATACTATTGATACAGATAAGTTACCTGCGTATAAAAGACTTCTTACAGAAGAGTATTGGAAAATTACAGATGACCAATTTAATGGTATTATTGAAGAAGTATTAGATGATGTAAAAAATGGACGCTTAGAATTAATTAATATTGTAAAATTGTTTGCTTATTTTGCTTACTTTATTAGAAAAGATTTGATTAACTATGATATGAGAACAATAAAAAGTGTATTTTTAAATGGAATGAATATTGCATCTCTTACATCTTCTTATTGTGATAATGTTGAAGAAGAGTTGTCTAGAATTGCATTAGATAATGAGCATTCAGAAGATATGGATGAAATTTTAACACATTTCCATAATATTAATGAAAAATTAAAAGAAAAAATGTATATGGAAAAGGCTGAAGATATCTTTAAGTGTATTCCAATGAAGATGGAAATGTTCTATGATAAATTTGATAAAGAATGTATGGATTTACCTATTTTCAAATATTACGATGTTTTTCAAATGTTCCAGAGAATATCTTGTGCAAGCAATGAGGATATTGTGACAATTAAAGAAAAATTATTAGATAGAGCAAAAAGAAACGGAAAGAATTTGCAATTGGAATTGCCAAATTTGAAGAAATTGAAACAAGTTATGGACGATTACCTTGATGGAAAATTGCCTACTATTAAGATGGTTATGTTACAGAATTTTTCAGACGAACTTGGTACAATTATAGAAGAATATAAAAAGCAGAGTGGAGAAGTAGAAACTGAACAAACAACATATTAAATTAGAGAGAATCACTAAAGTAAAATGTAGATTTACTTTGGTGATTTTTTTGTCAAAATTTATGAATAAAAATAGTAAAAAAAACAATAATAAGACTATAAAAGAAAAAATTAGAATATCAATATAAAGTTTAAAAGGAGGGAATGTTTTGAAAGCAACAGGTGTTGTAAGAAGAATTGATGATTTAGGTAGAGTTGTTATTCCAAAAGAAATTAGAAAAACATTAAGAATAAAAGAGGGAGATCCACTTGAAATATTTACTGATAAAGAAGGAGAGGTTATTCTAAAGAAATATTCTCCAATTGGTGAATTATCTGAGTTTGCTACAGAGTACGCAGAAACATTAGCAAAAACAACGGGTCATATAGCTTGTATTACAGATAAAGATACAGTAATAGCTGTTTCAGGAGGTTCTAAGAAAGAATTTTTAGAGCAAGGTATTAGTGAAGAATTAGAAAGAATATTAGAAGATAAAGAAAAATATACAAGTAAGGAAAATAATGATATT
The DNA here is from genome assembly GCA_947631745.1 of uncultured Clostridia bacterium. Taxonomy (GTDB): domain Bacteria; phylum Bacillota; class Clostridia; order TANB77; family CAG-508; genus CALXVA01. Next base: position 10,068 of record CANRMM010000001.1, on the reverse strand, counting down.
GCTATACCAATTACTAAAAATGATAATAAGGATAGAAAATTTAATTCACAAGTAGTATATCCAATTATTTCTGATGGAGATGTTATTGGAAGTGTCATATTACTTTCAAAAGATCCAGGTACAAAAATGACAGAAGTAGAACAAAAAGTAGTTCAATCTGCAGCTAGTTTTTTAGGAAGTCAAATGGAAATATGACATGTGGCATTAGCAAAAGTCATAATACTGTAATAAAACTGTAATGAAAATGTAATAAACAGAGAAAAGCCTTTAAAATAGGGCTTTTTACGAATAGAACCAAAAAAAACAAGAAAACTATGCTTGCTAAATCAAAATAAATGTAGTATAAATATACTTGAAAAAGGTAGTTAATTGTACAAAGGAGGAAATGTTATGGAAGATAACTATGGAACAAACTATGGTACAGGTAACAATAGCACAACTTATGGTACAGGTAGTAAAGGAACAACTTATGGAACAAATAATAATGGTGTATCTTATGCTACTAATAATAGTGCTGTAAACGGTTTGCCAACACAAGTAAGTATCTGGACAAAAGTTAGAAATTTCTTATTCCAAGAAGTTGAAATTACTTTAACACCAAAACAAGAGAAAATTGTTAAAGGAATATCTGATTTTTGGAATCAAGAAATTACAGGTCAAAAAGTACACGACTTTTTATTCTATGAAATAACAGGTGAAAAAGTTAAAAATTTTTTATTCAAAGAAATAGAAATCGTAGATAATATAGAATTATAAAAAATTGTGGATAAAAAACATTAGGTTGTTATATTTATAGCAACCTAATGTTTTTTTGTGGCAATAAAATATGCTGAAGTACTTGAAAAGTAATTACTTTTGATATAAAATAAGGATGTTTAGGTAATACTAAATATATAGATGCGATAGCATCAAAGAAGGAGGAATAAAGATATGTCACTTAGAATTGGAATTAATGGATTCGGAAGAATCGGAAATTTAGCATTTCAAGCAGCTTTAAATAGAGGAGAAGTAGAGATTGTTGCTATAAATGATCCATTTATTACTGCGGATTATATGGCTTATATGGTAAAATATGATACTGTTCATGGAAAATTTAATGGGGAAATTTCATCAGCAGACGGAAAATTAATTGTTAACGGAAAGGAAATTAAAGTATATAATGAAATGGAACCAAAAAATATTCCATGGGGAAAAGATGGAGTAGATTATGTTTTAGAATGTTCAGGAGCATTTACAACAGTAGAAAAAGCTAATGGTCACTTAGAAGGTGGAGCAAAGAAGGTTATTATTTCTGCACCATCAAAAGATGCACCTATGTTTGTTATGGGAGTTAACAATGATACTTATACACCAGATATGAATATTATTTCAAATGCATCATGTACAACTAACTGTTTAGCACCACTTGCTAAAGTTATTAATGATAACTTTGGAATTAAAGATGGATTAATGACAACAGTTCATAGCATAACAGCTACTCAAAAAACAGTAGATGGAGCTTCTAAAAAAGACTGGAGAGGTGGAAGATCCGCATCAGCTAACATTATTCCTTCATCAACAGGTGCTGCGAAAGCTGTAGGAAAAGTTATTCCTTCACTTAATGGAAAATTGACAGGAATGGCATTTAGAGTACCAACTGTTGATGTTTCAGTAGTAGACTTAACATGTAATTTAGAAAAACCAGCAACTTATGAGGAGATTTGTGCAGCAGTAAAAAGAGCTTCAGAAAATGAAATGAAAGGTATTATTGAATATGTAGATGATCCAGTTGTATCATCAGATTTTATTCATGATGAGCATACATCAATTTTTGATAGTACAGCAGGAATTGCTTTAACAGATAGCTTTGTAAAATTAGTTGCTTGGTATGATAACGAATGGGGTTATTCTAATAAATTAGTTGATTTAGCAATATATATATCAAAAAAATAAAAGTATATTATATACTTGAAAGGAAGTTAAATATGAATAAAAAGACAATTAGAGATATTGATTTAAAAGGAAAAAAGGTATTGGTAAGATGTGATTTTAATGTTCCATTAGATGAAAATGGAAAAATTACAGATAATACTAGAATTACAGCAGCACTTCCAACTATTCAATACTTAAGAGAGCAAGGTGCAAAGGTAATTTTATGTTCTCATTTAGGAAGACCAAAGGGACAAGTAAATGAAAAATATTCTTTAAAGCCAGTTGCAGATGAACTAACAGAATTACTTGATACAGATGTAAAATTTGCTTCAGATATAACTGGAAGTAGTGCACAAAGCACAACAGAATCTTTAAAAGATGGAGAAGTTGCATTATTAGAAAATGTAAGATTTGATCCTAGAGAAGAAAAAAATGATGATTCTTTGTCTGCAGAACTTGCATCACTTTCAGATGGTGTGTATGTGAATGATGCTTTTGGATCAGCACATAGAGCACATAGTTCAACAGAAGGAGTAACACATCATGTTGATGAATCTGTTGCAGGGTTATTGATGGAAAAAGAAATTGAACTTTTAGGTGGAGTTTTAGAAAGTCCAGAGAAACCTTTTGTTGCAATTTTAGGAGGAGCAAAAGTTTCTGATAAAATTGGTGTGATCGAAAACTTAATTGATAAAGTAGATGAAATTTTAATAGGTGGAGGTATGGCATTCACTTTCTTGAAGGCAAAAGGATATAATATAGGTAATTCGATTTGTGAAGATGATAAAATAGAAGAAGCAAAGAAAATTATGAAAAAAGCAGAACAAGAAGGAGTGAAGATAAAACTTCCACAAGATGTTCATGTAACAACAGATTTTTCAAATGATACTCCAGATAAAATGGTGAATGTAGACAGCATACCAGAAGGATATCAAGGGCTAGATGTTGGACCAAAAACAGTAATGGAATTTCAAAATGAGTTGAAAGATGCAAAAACTGTTTTATGGAATGGACCTTTAGGAGTATGCGAGTTCTCAAAATATACAATTGGAACAGAAAGAATTGCTGAAGCAATTGCAAATACAGATTCTGTTTCAGTTGTAGGCGGTGGAGATTCAGTAGCAGCGATTAAAAAATTAGGATTAGCAGATAAATTTACACATATTTCAACAGGAGGAGGAGCTTCTTTAGAGTTATTAGAGGGAAAAAATTTACCAGGTTTAGTAGCTTTAACAGATAAAGAACATACTCAAAAGGAAGTTTCTGATAAAAAAAATGAAATAGAAAATAAAGATAAAGATGTGCACTTAAGATAGAAAAATATATAGAAAGGATTCAGTTTTTAAATGAGAAAAAAAGTGATAGCGGGCAACTGGAAGATGAATATGCTTCCAGATGCTACCATTAAATTTATAGAAGAATTAACACCTTTAGTTAAAGACAAAGATAGTGAGATAATTCTTTGTGTACCATATACAGACTTATTTTATGCTTTAATGAATGCACAAGGCACTAATATTAAAATAGGAGCACAAAATATGCATTGGGAACAAAGTGGTGCTTATACAGGAGAAGTTTCAGCTCAGATGCTAAAATCAATTGGTGTAGAATATGTTATAATTGGACATTCAGAGAGAAGACAATATTTTAATGAAACAGATGAAACAGTTAATAAAAAATTAAAAACAGCATTTTCAAATGAGCTAAAGCCAATTTTGTGTGTAGGAGAGACTTTGGAACAACGTGAGGTAGGAAGACAGGATGAAGTTGTAAAAAGTCAAGTGAAGTTAGATTTAGAAGGTTTAACTGATGATCAAGTTTCTAATTTGATTATTGCTTATGAACCAATTTGGGCAATAGGTACTGGAAAAACAGCTACAACAGAAGATGCTAATAATATGGCAGAAACAATCCGTAGCGAAATAGCTGATTTATATGGAAAAAATGTAGCAGATAAAATTATTATACAATATGGAGGAAGTGTAAAATCTTCTAATAGTAAAGAATTATTTGAAACTTCAGATGTTGATGGAGCTCTTATAGGAGGAGCTAGTTTAAAAGTAGATGAATTTTATAATATAATTGAAAGTGTAAAAGAATAAATAAAGGAGCAGTAAGAGAAATGAACAAAAAAATGACAATGCTAATGATATTAGATGGATTTGGCATTAATGAGAATGAAAAGGGAAATGCAGTTAAACTTGCGAAGACACCTAATATTGATAGACTAATGAAAACATGTCCTACAACTATTATTCATACTAGTGGTATGCAAGTAGGATTACCAGAAGGACAAATGGGAAATTCAGAAGTAGGACATACAAATATAGGTGCTGGAAGAATTGTATATCAGGACTTAACTAGAATTACAAAATCAATAGAAGATGGAGATTTTTTTAGTGTATCAGAACTAACAGAAGCAATCGAAAATTGTAAAAAATATCATTCAAAATTACATATATTAGGCTTGCTTTCAGATGGAGGGGTTCATAGCCATATTCGTCATTTGTATGCTCTTTTGGAGTTAGCAAAAAGGAAAGATTTTGAAGATGTATATGTACATTGTTTCTTAGATGGTAGAGATACGCCACCTGCATCTGCTGAAGGTTATATTTCTAAATTGGAAGAAAAAATGAAGGAAAAAGGTGTAGGGAAAATAGCAACAATTTCAGGCAGATTCTATAGTATGGATAGAGATAAGAGATGGCAAAGAGTTCAAAAAGCTTATGATGCATTAGTGAATGGAGTAGGAAATAAAGCTAGTTCAGCAATTTCAGCAATTGAAGCATCTTATCAAAAAGAAGTATTTGATGAATTTGTAGAACCAACGGTTATTTGTGTAAAAGATGAGCCAATTGCAAAAATAGAAAATCACGACTCTGTTATTTTCTATAATTTTAGACCAGACAGGGCAAGAGAAATTACAAGGACATTAGTAGATCCAGATTTTAATGAATTTGAAACTAAAAAAATGGAGCTATATTATGTATGTTTTAAACAATATGATGAGACAATTCCAAATGTGCATATTGCATTTAAACCACAAGAACTAAAAAATACTTTTGGAGAATATATTAGTAAGCAGGGATTAACACAACTAAGAATTGCGGAGACAGAAAAATATGCTCATGTTACATTTTTCTTTAACGGTGGAGAAGAAAAACAATATCCTGGAGAAGATAGAATATTAATACCATCACCTAAGGTAGAAACTTATGATTTACAACCAGAAATGAGTGCTGAAGAAGTAACTCAGAAAGTAGTAGATGCTATTAAATCTGAAAAATATAATGTTATTATATTAAATTATGCAAATCCTGATATGGTAGGGCACACTGGAAGCTTAGAAGCGGCAATAAAAGCAATTGAAAAGATTGACGAATGTGTTCAAAGAGTAGTAGATGCAATTAAAGAAAAAAACGGTGCTCTAATAATTACTGCTGATCATGGAAATGCTGAACAAATGATAGATTATAAGACAGGAGAGCCACATACGGCTCATACAACAAATCCTGTACCATTAATGTTAGTAGGAATTGATGATGTTACATTAAAAGAGGGAAAACTAGCAGATTTGGCGCCAACTATGTTAGATATATTAGAATTGGAAAAACCAGAGGAAATGACTGGAGAAAGTTTAATAGAAAGGGCATAATTATCTGGAGGAATATATGGAAAATACACCAGAAATTAAAAAAATATATAGTAATATACAAAAACAATTATTTTATTTAATACCAGAAAAATGGGAAAAAATTTATTTATATGCTTCTGTAACACAAAAAGCTTTAAGCATAGAAACAGGAGAACTATTCTTTTATTATTTCCCAAGTGGTATATTGAAAAAGAATCCAATTAATGTGTATGAAATACCAAATCGTTTTTCATTAAATGAAGAAGAATATATTAGATTGGTAGGAAGGTTATATCAATCTATTAAAGAGCTATGGAGATTGCATAAGGATTCTGGAGCAAGAGTATGGACTAATATTACTATTAAATTAGTTAATTTAAAATTTGAAATTGAATTTCATTATGATGATTTATCTCTCTCGAAATATTCAAATGTGGAAAGACATATTATATGGAAATATAAATATTTAGATATTCCAATTGATAGTTTTTGCCGAAAAGATAAAAAATTAATTGAAAGATATTTAATAGAGAATGTGGTAGACGACATGTATGATGTTGATATCTATTCAGAACCTATTTATAAAAGACCAATAAAAAATATAGTTGACTATAATAAAGAAAGACCTTATGAGGAATTTATTTTAATGCAAGATGAAAATAAAAAACAACAAGAAAAAGAAAGAAAGAAATATGATGAACAACGTTATACTTGTATTAAAAAGGAAAGAAGAGGATTAAAAAGAATCAAACAAAAACCTCGTGAAAAGGAACTTTCATATGTTGAGCAGATTGAAGCTCAAAGGAAAGCAGTTAAAAGTCAAATATTAAATCATTTATAATAAAATGATAAGCTTACAGAGATAAGAAAGGATGATTAGAATGAAAGATTATTTAGGAATTGAAAGTGTAAAGGCACTAGAAGTATTAGATTCAAGAGGAAATCCAACTGTACAAGTTGAGGTTGTTACAGAAGGAGGTTTTTCAGGTGTAGCAATGGTTCCATCAGGAGCTTCTACAGGAAGCTTTGAAGCAGTAGAACTTCGTGATGGTGATAAAAATAGATATTTAGGAAAAGGTGTTTTACAAGCTGTTGAAAATGTGAATAAAAAGATAGCAAAAGAGCTTGAAAATGTAAATGTTTATGAACAAGCTAAAATTGATAAAATGTTAATTGAATTAGATGGAACAGATAATAAAGCAAAATTAGGAGCAAATGCAACACTTGGTGTATCTTTAGCAGTAGCTAAAGCAGCAGCTAATTCATTGGGAATGAGCTTATATAACTACATTGGTGGAGTAAATGCAAAGCAATTACCAGTTCCAATGATGAATATTATGAATGGTGGAAAACATGCTGATAGTGGTTTAACTGTTCAAGAATTTATGATTATGCCAGTTGGTGCAAAAACATTTAGTGAATGCATGAAAATGGGAGTAGAAGTATATCATAATTTAAAGAAAGTTTTAAAAGAAAAAGGATTATCAACTGCAGTAGGAGATGAAGGAGGATTTGCTCCAAATGTATCTAGTGAAAAAGAAGCTATAGAATTAATTATAGAAGCAATTTCAAAGGCTGGATATGTAGCAGGGAAAGATGTATGCTTAGCATTAGATGTTGCAGCAACAGAAATGTTTGATGAAGCAAAGAAAATAGGAAAAGATGGATATTATTTCTGGAAGACAGGAGAATTTAAAACAAGAGAAGAAATGATTGACTTTATAGTTGATTTAGCTAATAATTATCCTATTATTTCAATTGAAGATGGTTTAGCAGAAGAAGATTGGGAATCTTGGAAAGTATTAACAGAAAAGTTGGGAAATAAGATTCAATTAGTAGGAGATGACTTATTTGTAACAAATATTAAGAGATTACAAAAAGGTATTGATAACAAAACTGCTAACAGTATTCTTATAAAGCTAAATCAAATAGGAACATTAACAGAAACATTAGATGCTATTGAATTAGCTAAAAGAAATGGATATACAGCTGTTGTATCACATAGAAGCGGTGAGACAGAAGATACAACACTTGCAGATGTAGCAGTTGCAACAAATGCAGGACAAATTAAGACAGGAGCACCATGTAGAACAGATAGAGTTGCTAAATATAATAGACTATTAAATATCGAAGATGAACTTGGAGATGTAGCTGTTTTTACAGGAAAATTTTAGAATGAAATTATAAATATAATAAGCAGAGTAAGTGATTATTATTACTCTGCTTAAATTTTTTATAAAAATAGTAGTTATTTTGAAAAAAATATGATATTATATATAAGTGAGTTACAGCAAATTAAATATTGGGGTATCGCCAAGCTGCTGAGGCTGTTCGAACGAAGTGAGTTACAGCGTCAGTATGCGGTAATACTTAGAAAATTAAATATTGGGGTATCGCCAAGCGGTAAGGCATCGGACTCTGACTCCGACATTCCTGTGTTCGAATCACAGTACCCCAGCCAAATGAGCATTATACGAACTTAAATAGTTCACATTATGAATTCTACTCCAGAAAATTGAAAAAATATCACAAAGACAACGAAAACCAAAAAATTACATAGTAATTTCAGAGCAGTTCTCCCTGCTCTGTTTTTTTAGCATAAAAAAAGATATGAACCGACATTCACACCTTCGTACATATTGTCATTTTCATTTGAATTTTTGCTTAAGCTACTATTATTATAGTAACATTGTTTAGAATTGTCAACGAATAGAGAGAAAATTTATCTTACGTTTTACTCTTAAACATTAACTGTAATTTTTTATGTAAATTATTTTAAAAACTTGAAAATTTGCTAAAAATGTGATAAAATACAAAAGTGTATTATTTTTGAAAGGTGATTATGTAAATGAATAAAAAATTTATAAAATCAATTTATTTTTTATTATTATTTGTTATTTTATTTTCTAATAAAGTATTTGCAGTAGATCCTTTACCAGAAGATGCAACAAAATTTGAATTAGTTGAAGATAATGTTTGTCATGTGGAAATAGGTGACATGGGAGAATTTGAAAAGAAAGTAACTGAATTTGATGAGTATGATAAATCTTTAACAATTACACTAACAATGAAAAATAAAAAAAGTATTGAACAAGAGCGCCTTCCTGTTGAAGTATTTTTAGTTATTGACAATTCTTCTAGCATGGTTCAAAATTCAATTGGAAGTCAAACCAGAAAAGAAGTTGTTATTGAGTCTGCAAATAAATTAGTATCAAAGTTGTTTGAAGCTAATCCAAGCACTCAAGTTGGTGTTGTTAGCTTTTCAAGTTTAGACTCAAGCAAAGGAGAAATTGAAGGAACAATTAATGATGCTCAAATAAAGGCAAATTTAAGCAATTCAGAAACAGATGTATTAAATGCTATTTCAGCTATTGCAGAACATGAATGTGGGCCTAGAACTAATATAGAAGCAGGTGTTACTCTTGCATATAACAATTTTTCCTCTACTGAAAGTACATTACGTTTTATAGTTCTTTTAACAGATGGTGTTCCTAATAATGGCATTGATGGTACATGGGGAACTTATACCGGAAATGTAGCTGAAAAAACAAAATCTAAATTACAAGAAATTGAGAATAATGGTATTAGCATTTTAGGTTGTATGATTGGTCTTGACTCACAGAGAGTTGAACCATCTAGTAAAAAAAATTATAAAACTTTATCAGAAGAAGTTTTTGGAACGATTGATAATCCTACAATAACAAATTACTATTACATTCCGGATAATAAAAATGTAATAGAACAAACAATTACAGAAGAAATATTCAAAAATATTATGACAATAAAAGATAATACTTTAAAAAATATTGTTATTAAAGATTATTTCCCACAAGAAATTGTAGATAATTTTACTTTTTCTTATGTAACAGAACCTACTGTAGGAACAATATCTGAAGGAATAGATTTAATTGATAATTCTATTACTTGGAATATTCCAGTTTTAGTAGAAGGTCAAATTGCAACAGTAAGTTATAAATTAAAATTAAAAGATGAATTTAATAAAGAAATATTAGGAGAAGTATTATCAACGAATGAGAAAGTAGAAATTACAGCAGAAGATGTGGAACATGATGAAGATAATCCTTATCAAGAACAATCAGATATTACTCCTAAAGTGAAAATTACGGAGCCTGTTATAGAACCTGAGCCTGAGCCGGAACCAGAACCTGAACCTGAACCTGAGCCTGAGCCAGAACCAGAGCCACAACCACAACCTCAGCCAAAGCCAGAGCCACAACCTCAGCCAGAGCCACAACCTCAACCAGAACCAGAGCCTAATCCAAATATAGCACCTGAACCTATTCCTCAAACGGGAGAGAATAGTACTATATTTATATTAATTCCTATAATAGGAGCAGTTGGAATAGGATTATTTATAAAAATAAAGAAATTATAGTAAATATAAGTACACTGACTATGTATCACATAGTAGGTGTACTTTTCTTATGTTATAGGAAATTTCTCTAAAGTTTATTTTTGAAATATAAAAAAATAAGGCATAACAAATATGCCTCAAAAATGTG